>NZ_LZSZ01000157.1:0-72814 GCF_001665645.1 Mycobacterium sp. 852002-30065_SCH5024008
GATGTGTATAAGAGACAGGCAGGGCGGCGGGGCCGTGGTTTTGGAGCTTGTCGATCAGCTCGTGGGCCACTCGGGCCAGTCGACGTTCGTCGGCGTAGGCCAGCTTCGACGGCAGCTCGTGCATCGGCACCCAGGCCACCTCGGCCACTTCGAGGTCCTCGTCTGACAACTCGCCGCCGGAGAAGCGCATCAAATAGTGGTGCACGGTCTTGTGGACCCGGCGGCCGTCGGTGACAAACCAGTAGTCGATGCGTCCGAGCGCTGCCAGCACGCTGCCGCGGATGCCGGTCTCTTCGGCGACTTCTCTTATAGCGGTCTGCTCGGCCGTCTCACCGAGTTCGATGTGTCCCTTGGGCAGTGACCACAGCATTCGCCCCCGGCGATCGATGCGGCCGATGAGCGCCGCGACCTGGGAGTCGCGCGGCCCGTCGAGGCCGTCGATGACGAGTCCTCCGGCGGAGGTTTCGTGGACGGTCCGAAGCCGGTCCGGTCCGCGGTGAGGCGAACGGGATCGGCGCGATTTGGTCGGCGTCGAGTCGGCGGGGGCTTGGCCGTTCGTCTGGTTCTCGGTCGAACTCGCAGCGCCACGACCGCGCCGCCGCCCCCGGCGCCGACGTGGCTTGCCTTGTTCGCCGTCCGACACCCAAGCGATAGTAGCTGGCACGGCATAGTCTCCCAGGACATACTCGCCGCTAGCGGGGCGCGCGATGGCTCAGGATCGAGCGTGTCTGGTCAGATCGGGCCGATTGCTGCGGCGATAACAAAAGCGGGAATGAAGATCACGAGGGAGACCGGCCCGGACAGGCTGCCGATCATCATTCCGCGCCCGATCTGACCACATCTGCCCGGTGCCCGCGCGAGGAGGGCGCTGATGCCGACGTATGCCAGCGTTACCGGGAGAACGACAAATACGAAGGGCCACATCGGCAAAACAAAAAGCCAGGTAACGAAATCCACCACGAAGACGTGGACTATGGCCACGGCGAAAGTCAGCGGCCCATAGCGATTGATTAGAGGTTGGTCTGTCATCATCGGTGACCTTCAGCGCAGGACCAGATAAGCGAAAGCCGTTCCGCCCGCGAGCACGACGGCCGAACAGCCCAAGATGCTGATGCCAAGACCACGATTACGTAGTGACGTCGACCTCAGGAACGTGGCGCCGATAAGCAGCGACACCAAAGTCGTCAGGACGGTGGAGGTCAGCATCCAAGCGCGTTCACCGGCGTACGCACTATGCGTGTCGAACGGCCACTTACCCAGTAGCCACATCGCGACGAGCAGCATCGCCAGTATCAGTTGAACGACAAAGGGTGCCGACCACGTGGCCGTGCGCCAAGCGCGGGCGTCGAAGAAGTCCACTCGCTCAGAGCTCGACATGCTGTTGCTTTCGGATCCTTCCCGTGGCGCGTGACGCTACTACCGAGCGCGGGCCGGTCAACTCACCTCGGGCGCGTGCGAGGCTCCTCACACGGGCTTTTCGGCCTCGGCCGACTACGCTGATCGAACGTGTCCGAAGCCGATGTCGAGCTGCTTGCCGCCGCCGCGGTCGCCCTGAATCAACACGCGCCCATGTTGCGCGAGCTGGGCTCGGCGTTCGACGCCGCGGGCCACGAGTTGTACCTCGTCGGCGGCTCGGTGCGAGATGCCGTGCTGGGCAGGCTGAGTCCCGACTTGGACTTCACCACTGATGCCCGCCCCGAGCAGGTTCAAGAGATCCTGCGGCGATGGGCGGATAACTTGTGGGACACCGGCATCGACTTCGGCACCGTCGGTGTCGGCAAGGGCGAACATCGGTTGGAAATCACCACGTTCCGCGCCGACGCCTACGACCGGATCTCGCGGAAACCCGCAGTGCAGTACGGTGAACGACTCGAATACGACTTGGTGCGCCGCGATTTCACGGCCAACGCGATGGCCGTGCGCATCACGCCCGACGGGCCGGGTGAATTCCTCGATCCCCTCCGCGGTTTGGCGGCGCTGCGCGAGCGGGTGCTCGACACCCCCGCGGCGCCGTCGGTGTCCTTCGGCGACGACCCGCTGCGGATGCTGCGCGCGGCGCGGTTCGTTTCGCAGCTCGGTTTCGCCGTCGCCCCGCGGGTGCGCGAGGCGATCGAGGAGATGGCCCCCGAGCTGGCCCGGATCAGCGCCGAGCGGGTGGCCGCCGAGCTGGACAAGTTACTTCTCGGCGATGACCCGGTCTCCGGCATCGACCTGCTGGTGCAGACCGGCATGGGTGAGGTGGTGCTGCCCGAGGTCGGCGGAATGCAGATGGCCATCGACGAACACCACCAGCACAAGGACGTCTACCAGCATTCGCTGACGGTGCTGCGGCAGGCGATCGCACTGGAGGATGACGGACCGGATCTGGTGCTGCGCTGGGCGGCGCTGCTGCATGACATCGGCAAGCCGGCCACCAGGCGGCACGAAGCCAATGGCGGCGTGAGCTTCCACCACCACGAGGTGGTCGGCGCCAAGATGGCCCGAAAGCGGTTGCGGGCGTTGAAGTATTCCAAGCAGATGGTCGACGACGTCTCGCAGTTGGTGTACCTGCACCTGCGGTTCCACGGGTACGGCGAGGGGAAGTGGACCGACTCCGCGGTGCGCCGCTACGTCACCGATGCCGGGCCGCTGCTGCCGCGGCTGCACAAGCTGGTGCGCGCCGACTGCACAACCCGCAACAAACGCCGGGCCGCCCGGCTGCAGGCCAGCTATGACCGGCTGGAGGCGCGGATCGTTGAGCTGGCCGCCCAAGAGGATCTGGCCCGCGTGCGTCCCGATCTAGATGGCAACCAGATCATGAAGCTGCTCGACATCCCGGCGGGCCCGCAGGTCGGCGAGGCGTGGCACTTCCTGAAAGAGCTGCGATTGGAGCGCGGGCCGTTGACGGCCGATGAGGCGACCGCGGAACTGCTGACTTGGTGGCAATCGCGCGGGAACCCATAGCGGTGATCTCGCGTCCCATCTTTCGTGGACTACTGCATGGCTGGCGACGACGGCACGGCGGATATGTGGCACCGGGACCTCGACCTTGACCTGGACGGCGACGGCCGGCTCGATGCTCTCGGGCTGGATTTCGACGGTGATGGATTGCACGACGACGCGCTCGCGGATCTCGATGGTGACGGCATCGCCGATCGCGCGGTGCTCGACCTCGACAACGACGGCACTCCCGAGGCGTACTTCACCGACGACGGGTCCGGGACCTGGGGGGTGCCTACGGACCAGGGGCGGCAGCTCCGGTGGTTCGGGCTTGATGGCGTCGAGCACACCGGCGGACCGCTGGTCGATTTCGACGGCCACGGCCGCGCCGACGATCAGCTCTTCGATATTGACGGCGACGGAGTGGCCGACCGGGTGCTGTGCGCCGATGAGGGCGGCGTCACGGGATACGTCGACACCGATGGCGATGGCAAGTGGAATGTCCGGCTGAGTGATAGCGATGGGGACGGCTTGGCTGACGGTGCAAATGCGTTGTGACGCGTGCACACTCTTCTCCGAATCGAGGAGCTGCACCGCGCATCCATCGCCGTCTGCTATTGGTTGCCTCGGACACCGAGACATAGGTGCGGTCGGTTAACCCGGAATCTTGCCCAGGCTGTAGTCGGTGACGTCGAGCACAGCTCGCTGGCCCCTGTCGGTGTTTATGAGTCCGACGTTGACGTCAATCAGCACGTTGTTTTTGGCGGCTATCGCGCGGTCAAGGCGCGCTCGAAGCAAAGGCCCCTGCGCCGTCGCCACCAGAGTGGTAATCCCGTCCTCGACGATGTCGGGGACGCCCATAGCCGTCTTAACGGGCTTAGACCCGGGCGCATGCCCGAACACGGTCATGGTCGAGCCCCCGCACCGGCGCCAGATCGACAATGAATTCGCGAGCTGTTGCTGGGCTGCTGCGGGGTCGCGAAAGGTTAGGACTACTTCGCCCACCATCTGGAGGGGGGGTCCGTCGCGGGGCTCGTTGATGACCAATGAGTAGTAGCCAGTGACGTCCCGCATGTCGTATGAATTGTGAGCCCCGCCCCCGAGAATCGGGCGGCACTCCTCGGGGTCTACGTCGCCAGAAGTTTGGCTGGGCTGGAATGTGGGCGGTTCGGCTAACAAGTTCTGGATACCGACGAAGTTTTTTACATCATCCAGGGGTGGTAACAACCGGGGCAAGTCCGCTGGCTTAACCATGGGCGGTGGAGATGGCGTCGGTGAGGTCACAGTCGTTGGAGGAGCAAGGGTTGTATCGATGATCGATTTGCCGGGCGGCCCTTGGTGGGAGGTCAAGATTGCCGCGGTGAGTGCACCGCCTACGGCCAATATTAGGGCCGCGACTGTAGCCGGTATTCGTCGGCGGGACTTTGGTCCTGCCGGCGCGAAGTTTGGCTGGCCGTTAACGGGAGGTGAGGCGAGTTCGGTCGGCGGGCCGCTCGGATGCTGGTGCCACCACCGCGAGTCAGGTGGGGTGCCAGAGGAAATACCATATGGCTCAGCGCGGCGGAGTGCGCCCCGCGGTGACGCATCCCTCCAGGGCCGCAGCGGCGGCATGAGCGAGCTCGCGCGCTGAGGTGAACCGGTGCGCCGGGTCCTTGGCCATGGCGGTGGCGATCACGCCGTCCATAGCCGTCGACAGCCCGGGGAGCCTATCGGTGATCTTTGGGGGTGGCCAATGCAAATGTGCTGCGATCACCGCCACGGCACCACCTCCGGCCGCAAACGGCACTTCGCCTGTGAGAAGTCGAAACAGTGTGCATCCCAAGGAGTACAGATCGGCTCGGCCATCGAAAGACTGCCCGGCAAGAACCTCCGGCGCCGCATAGGACAAGGTGGCCAAGACCGAACCGGTTGCAGTCAGACCGGCATCATCAAGCGCACGGGCGATTCCGAAATCTCCTAGGAGCACTCGCTGATCGGCCCCAGCTTGCCCTGACAACAAAAAATTTGCCGGCTTGATATCGCGGTGCACAACGCCACGTTGGTGCGCATAATCGACTGCCTTGGCGATCTCGCCGATTACGTATACCGCCTGCGCTGCGGGCATGGGCGCGGCTCGCAGCGCGTCTTCAGCATTAACACCGTCTACGTACTGCATTGCGATCCACAGCTGGCCCTCCCACTGACCACGCTGATGAATCGAAACGATGTTGGGATGATCCAGCGCTGCGGCGACATCGGCCTCTCGGATAAACCGCGTCCGGAAATCGGGATCGCGTGACAACTCCGCTGCGAGCACCTTCAAGGCTTCGCTGCGAGGCAAGTCCGGATTACGCGCCAGATAGACGGTTCCCATCCCCCCGGCACCCAACACCCGCTCAATGCGGTACCCAGCAAAGACCGAACCCACGCTCAGCATGACGGCAACCGGCTACCCGCGACTAGTCGCAAAAATCGCGCCCCACACGTACGCCGCAATGACCAACCCCTAAGAACAGCAATGACAATTAACGATAACCAGGCTCGAGATTGGCCGCGGCAGGAATTGCTGTTATAGAGCCGGACGCGCCCTTCGGCGGCGTCCGGCGGACTACCAGCGTCTTTCCCGAAGCACTCGGAAAGGCCAAGACCGCCTGAGGGTCACCGCTTGGGATTGCTGAGACGGGGATACAGACAGTGCCGGCAAGATGGGATGCCCGGCAGGGCGGTTCACCGTGAAGATCCCAAGGGCCGCGCCGAACGCGCTGCAAGGTCGCTGTGGGGTTACGGCGTGAATTGACCACTGTCGCCGACCTATTTAGCCTGGTCAGTAGTGGCGTGCCATGCGAATGGCTATGCAGCGCTTCTTGCCGCGGGCAATCGAGAGAGGGGTGGCGATGTTCGTCGACACAGCGCTATTGCACTCCGGAGGCAACGATTCGCATCGTGCCGGTGGGCATGCGCAAGAGGGAGCCGACCAGCTCGCGCGGGGACCGCTGGGGTCGGGGATGTTCGGTGACTTCGCCGCGGCCGATTCGTTCCATTCGGCGATCACCGCCGCGCATGCGCAGCATGTGCAGACCCTGCAGGGTCACCAGCAGACCCTGACCGATGTCGGCGCGAAGGCTCATCACGCGGCCAAGGGTTTCACCAGCATGGACGAGAACAACGCCGGTGACATGCAGGCGGTGCGGCCGGGGGCGGGTACTTCGACGCCGCGGGTCTGAACCCTTCAGCCTTGTCGGCTCTGGCCGCGGGGACGGGTGTTACTACACGGGGATCGTTTTGAAACGGTTTCTGTTGGTGTTGATCTGCGGTGCGCGTGGATAATTCAACGGAATTTCGCCTACGGGCTGAGGCACTGCGGGGAGGGCGGCATGGGGGACCTGCCTCCAAACTTCGGTGGCGAACCGCCAAGTGCCCCCCCGGTCAGTGGCAGCCCGCCTACCCACCCCAATCTTTGACGCGTCCACGGACATGGCCGGCGATTGCACTGGCATCAATCGCCGTTCTGCTGGGCGCTGTTGCTCTAGTTGTGGCGGCTACACGGTCTACACATAACTCCACGCCGAGCTCACCGACCACGTCAGCGGCGCCGACCTATACGGCCGCGGAGCCGGCTGCCGCGCACAAAAAGTTGTGCGACTCGTATCGGCTCGCAGCTCGTGCCGTTCAAATTGAAACCAACGGCACCAGCCCAGAGCGTGCAGGGATCGCGGAGGTCAACGGGGCGATGATATTGAAAGACGCCGTTGATGCGTCTCCTGCCATAACGCCAAGCGATCGGGCCGGCCGCGGTTGCGTTGGCTCGTGCCTATAGCAACCTCGCGGCTGTGGCGAGCCTGAACGACAACTCGCAGTGGCAGCCAGCGCTGAATGATGCAAATGCCAAAGACGCAGCAATGAAGAAGGTCTGCGGTGGGTCTTGACCTGCCACCCGCCACGTGGACGCAGGCGCTAATCGGACCTGGGTGGCCAGCGCCGCCAGCGGGTCTGAGGGACGCTGCTCAGTATCGGAAGCAGGCATGCGGACAGCAGGAGCAGTACGCGCAGGATTTGCGCAATCAGCGGACTGTGCTGACGGCACACAATCAGGGACGCCGCGGGTCTGAACATTCGAGCCTGCAGGTACCCGTGGCAACAGCCGCGTCGCACTTCAGTGGGTCGGCGAAGTCGCTTCTGACCGCGTCTCGGTAACGATGTTCGATCTGTATGTCCACCTGCGGTGATTTGTCCGCGTTCGCATCTCCTGTTCCACTAGTAAAGGGGATGTATCGGTGCCAATCTGGCAACCGTTGTTGAATGCAAGGAGGGCGCATGGGGGAGGACCTCACTCCTAACTTCGGCGGGCGACCGATTGAGGGCCCGCCCCTAGGGCATTGGGCACCGGCCTATCAGACGCAACCCGTGCGCCGCCCGAGCATGTGGCCAGCCATTGCCGTCGCTGGGTTAGCCATGGCAGTGGCGCTTACTGCACTGATCGTGGTGCTTACCCGGCCGACGGCTTCGGCCCCGGCAACTACGCCACCTACCTACGCTTCGAGCGACGTCTCGACGGCCCAACGGGAATTGTGTGACACGTATGACCTGGCAGCGCGCTCGGTTCGGGCCGAAACGAACGGGACTGACAGAGCCCTGGCCCGCATCGCGCTTTCCAACGCCGCCGGCATGCTTGACACCGCTGCTGCTGCGCCAGCCCTCGACGCCAAACCCCGAGACGCAGCGCATGCGCTCGCGGTGGCGTACCGCAATGCGAACGCGCTCGCCAGCGTTGCCACCGATGAACAGTATCGGGCGGCAGTCGATGACATAAACGCTAAAGATGCTGCGATGAAAAAGGTATGCGGTGGGGGTTGATCTGCCACCCGGGAGGTGGACATTCCCACTCGTCGGGCCTTGGTGGCCGGATCCACCGACGTTTCTGCGTACTGCCGCTGAATATTGGAAACAAGCGTGTGTCCAGCAGCAGCAATATTCACAGAGTCTTCGCAATCAGCGGAGTACCTTGACGGCACACAACCAGGGCCGGACGGCAGAGGACCTCAGTGCTCGCTATTACCAGGGTGAACAATTTCACTTGGATCTGGCCGAGAAATATCGAGATAAGGCTACCGCTTTAAATGCGTGTGCTGATCAAATTGATGCCCTGCGATCAAGGTTGGCGCAGGTAGCAGCTGAGGGAAACCAAGAAATTGATCGAATACTCGCCTCTAAGGAACCAGAACCTGCGAAATTGGCCGAAATACAAGCTGTCCAGGCCACCTGCAACGCGAAGGCGGAAGTCGCATCCGACTGCGCTGTAAACAGCATGCTGACTGCTACGCAGCCGATGCTGGTGAATGAAGGTATCCATGGCGATGCCCGAGCCTGGGCGCAGGAGAGAGGATCCGGCATTGGTGAGGTTCCGCGGCCCCAGACGATCAGCAAGGACGACCTGAATCCGGCCGTTGGTGGTGCCGGCGGTCCCGGCGGCGCCAGCAGTCATCAAGGTGTAGTTGGAGGGGCCCAGGGACCCGGCGTAGAGGGGCCTACACCAGCGTTGGCGGGAACTTCGGGTGGTCCGAGTGGTGGTGGAAGCGGTGGGGCTGCCAATGGTGCCGCAGCGCAGGCGCTGCCGCCCACGTCCACGGGGCTCGCTGGGGGCCCCGGGACGGGACCCGTATCACCGGGTGGGCTCTCACACGGTGGCACCGCCTCTCCGGCCCTTCCGTCCAACGCGCAGTTCCCAGGCGCAGGTGGATCAACAATGCCCGGGATGTCGTCGATGAATGCGCCGATGTCACCCGCGGCTCCGGGGCAGGGCATGTCGCCCGGATTAGGCCAATCGTTCGCGAGCGGAATGGCGACGGGGCAATCGGCGGGCGCGGGTCCCCAAGCGCTGTCAACAAACGCTATGAATGCTATGGAGGGTGGGTCACCGCCGGCTGGCCAAACGCCTGCTCCGGCTCCTCCGCCTGTAGCGCCAAGCGTTCCGACTGCCGGGTCATTCCTTGGGGCTAATGCGCCGGTGGACACACCACCGGCACCGGCGGATGCGGCGGCCCCGGGCAGTGGCGGCGCTACCCCGGTAGCGCCTGCGGTGGTGACCGGGGGCTCGTGGTCGGCGCCGGCCGTACCCAGCGCCAGCGGCCCTGCTGGCCCGCTACCCGCTTATGGCTCTGACCTGCGGCCTCCGGTGGCGGCGCCTCCGACCATGCCCTCAGGCCCTGTGGGACCGGTATCTGGCGCTGCGGTCGCGCCTTCGCCGGGTTCATCCCCTTCGGCCGGTGGACCGCTGGTTTCTCCGGTGGAACGGGCTGCGCAGGGAGCCGCGCCTGGGCAGGCGGGGACTGGCGCCTCGACGATGGCGGGCGCCTCCTCGGCCTCCGCGGCAACCGGGGCGACAGCCGGCGCCACGTCCAGTAGGGCGGTCGAAGAGCAACGGCTGCAACGGATTGTCGATGCGGTGGCCCGCCAGGAGCCGCGGCTGTCCTGGGCCGCCGGTCTACGGGACGACGGCACCACCACTCTGCTGGTCACGGATCTCGCCGGCGGATGGATTCCCCCACACGTCCGACTACCCGCCTACGTCACTTTGCTTGAACCGTCGACACGACGCCGTGATGCCAGCGCGGTTGAATTGCTAGGAGCCGTCGTCGTCGCAGCGGCGCACCATCTGAATGCCTACGTTGGCGAGCCTGGCACTGAGGAGCCGCCGCTGACGGGCGATCGCCTAGCGCGCTCCGCTGCGCCCCACGTGGATGAACTTGGGCCGACCCTCGTAGAGGCTGTGCGACGTCGCGATGGCCTACCGCGAATCGCCCAGGCCGTTGCCGCGCCGGCGGTGCGAAAAACGGGTGTCCTTGAGAACGAGGATCAACTTCTGCGCGAATGCATCGCGGATATCCAATACACGGTGCTGAACACCTACCCGCACCACGACCTTGCGGTGGTCGTGGATTGGATGCTTCTTGCGGCTATCGAGGCGCTAATCGACGAGCATGAATTTCTTGCGAATTACCACATGGCTTGGTTCGAAGTCAGCACCGGCCAGGGCGGCCCTTAGAGGGCGTTGGCCCTGGTCAGTGTTGTTTCGTTATTGCGAGGCGCAAAGGTGACTACCACGCAGGACGTCTTGTGAGAAAATTGAGTCCACCGCGGTCAGCGCCGTGGTGTCGCGAGAAGCGGAGCGGGGTGGATCTGTGACGACGATGCGATCAAATCCGTTGGTTTATGGATACTTGGCAGACGCGCCGGCGGATCTGCCGCCAGTCGCGCCACCGCTAGGCGCCCCGCCCGACACGTCGCCCGCGGGTGGCCCAGCTACTCAAACGGCGATAGCCGCTGCCAACGCCGGTGTGCCGAAAGACGCCGCAGACGCCGCAGCCGCGGACGCAGACCGCCGGGCCCACGCCGCCGACGCCGCAGCGAAATTCCCTGCGAACGAAGCTGAATCACAGCAGCAGATGCAGAACGTCGGCCAACAAGCCCCGCAGATGATGCAGCAGATGCTGCAAAGCATCACCGGCGCCCTCGGTGGCGCGGTCGGCGGCATCATGCAGCCGCTGACGCAGCTGCCGCAGCAAGCGATGCAGGCTGGCCAGAGCGCTATCCAGCCGCTGATGAGCGCGGTTCAGGGTGCTCATGGAGCCGGACTCGCGAGCGACGCGCATCTTGTCGACAGCGTCGGCCCTGGCTCCGGAGCGGGAGCCGGCGGTGGCTCGGGCGGCGGCGGCGCGGGCCTGGGCGGCGGCGGAGGCACCACCCCGGCCAGCTCGCTGGGCCCGCCACCAGTGCCGACATCTTCCCCGCCGACGACCCCGGCCGGGGCGGCGAAGGCGGCCATGGTGCCCCCGGTCAGTGGCGCGCCGACCACGGGGGGTCAGACCGGCATGGGCGGTATGGGAATGATGCCGCCCGGCGCGATGGGCGCCCACGGTGACGGCGGCAGCAAGGAGAAGTCTCCGGAGAAACGCATCTCGGCCCCTGGCGTGCCCAACGGCCAGCCGGTCAAGGGGCGCCTGACGATGCCGCCGAGTCCGCCGGGGCCCAAGCCTGGTGAGGACAAACCCACGGTCGTCACCAACCGGCCTAACCGACGCATCGTGATCATGCCCACCGAGGACGAGGCAAAGGACTAAGGGCACCGGAAGCCATTCCCACTCCACCGGAAGGTGAGTGGTCGGTCCACGCGGCCGGCAGTAGGGTCGCTACGTAATCGCTCGTTATTGACAGCGGAACTGCCTATTCGTGCATGCTATTGAGTACGAATTTTCGCGGCCAGGGTGTGGGAAAAAGGGGAATCAGGGTGGGGCAGTCGTTGACTGATCCGCTGACGAGGCAGGCGGTGACGGCGCTATCCCGCGGCCACGGCCTGTTCGCCGGCGAGACCATCGCCGCCCCGGTCGGTAGCGGGCACCAACACCCCGAGGTCAGAACCGACGGTCTTCCGGCCGCCGCGGCCAAAGGCTCGACGAACGCGCTGACCGAACTGCGCCAGTCGACCGAAACCGACCGCGCACTGGCACGCATCGTGGCGACGGCGCGGGACGACCACGCGCAGGCAAGGACGGCCACCCGGGCGGTCTTGGAAGACGCGATGGCCGACAGCACGCCGGCCGATACCCCGGTGGCGCGGCGCGAGGCGATGGCGCGGATGGCGGCGAGGCTGCGCACCCAACACCGGCACATCCTGAACTCGCGCCGGCGGGCACGGCTCCTGGCGCTTCGAATAAGGCGGCTGCGCTACCGACAAAGACGGGCGGCGATGCGAGGCGACCAGGGCAACGGGCGGGCGGCGGTTCTGGCGGCGATTCGCAAAGCCTTGGATATCAAGGGTATTCACGATCCGGCCGCGCGTGTCCGCTGGGAGCGCGGCATGGATCTGGTGGCTCGCCGCGAGTCCAACTACAACGCCAACGCCGTCAACGACTGGGACTCCAACGCGGCGCGCGGCACCCCGAGCAAGGGCGCCTGGCAGTTCATCGGGCCCACATTCGCGGCGTATCACCAGCCAGGCACGTCACGCGACATCCACAATCTGGTGGCGCAGGCGTGCGCGTTCATCAACTACGCGATGGGCCGCTACCAGGTTGCCGCGGACGCATCGAATTTGGCCGATCGGATTCAGCAGGCCGATCCGCGCCGATCACCTAAGGGGTATTGAGCATGCCGCTGAGTTTGTCGAACCGCGACCAGAACTCGGGTCACCTGTTCTACAACCGACGGCTGCGCGCGGCGACCACCCGGTTCTCGGTGCGGATGAAGCATGACGACCGCAAGCAGACCGCTGCGCTGGTGTTGTCGATCTTGTTGGTGGCCATCGCCGCCGGTTGGATGATGCTGCTGAACGTCCTGAAACCGACTGGCGCAGTCGGAGAATCGGCGATCATCGGCGACCGCGATTCCGGCGCGATCTACGCCCGGATCGACGGCCGGCTTTATCCCGCCCTGAACTTGACGTCCGCCCGGCTGGCCACCGGAACGGCGAACCCACCGACGTGGGTGAAGCGCAGCGAGATCGCGAAGTATCCGACCGGGCCACTCATCGGTATCCCGGGTGCGCCGGCGGCGATGCCGGTGAATCGCGGCGCGATTTCGGCCTGGGCCGTGTGCGATACGGCCGGGCGCCCGCGCAGCGGGGAGAAGCCGGTCGTCACGTCAATCGCGGGCACGCTCGACGGCGGCGGCCGCGCGACCCCGCTGGCCGACGATGCGGGAGTCCTCGCGACGTTCGAGGGCAACACATATGTGATCTGGGGCGGCAAACGCTCGCAGGTCGATCCGGCCAGCAGGGCGATCACCCTCAGCCTGGGCCTGGACCCGGGAGTGACGTCGCCAGTGGAGATTTCGCGCGCGCTCTACGATGGACTCCCCGCAACCGAGCCGCTGCGCGTCCCGGACGTGCCGCAGGCGGGCGCGCCGTCGACGTGGGTCTCGGGGTCGCAGGTGGGTGCGGTGTTGCAGGCCCAAACCGCCGGTGGTGGCAAGCAGTTCTACGTGCTCCTGCCCGACGGGGTGCAGAAGATCACGAGCTTCGTCGCCGATCTGCTCCGCAGCGCGAACTCGTACGGGTCGACGGCACCCCGCGTGGTGACCCCCGACGTGCTGGTCAACATCCCCCAGGTGAACTCGCTGGCCGTGGACTACTACCCGACGAAGCGGCTGAATTTCGTTGACACGGCGGCGAATCCGACCACTTGCGTCGGCTGGGAGAAGGGCTCCACGGATCCGCAGGCCCGCGTCGTCATCTACAACGGTCGGGGCCTTCCGGTGTACTCGTACCTCGACGACCGGATCGTGCACCTGGTGCGCGACGACCGCGACCCGGCATCGGTGGTCGCCAACCAGGTCCTGGTGCTACCGGGGGCGGCCAACTTCGTCACCTCGACCAGCGGGGTCATCACGTCAGATTCCCGCGAATCGCTGTTCTGGGTGTCCGACAACGGCGTGCGGTTCGGCATCGCCGCCAACGACGACACGATGCGCGCGCTCGGGCTCGATCCGGCCTCGGCGGTTCAGGCGCCGTGGCCGTTGCTGCGCACTTTCGCTGCGGGCCCGGCGTTGTCGCGGGAAGCGGCGCTCGTGGCGCGTGACACGGTGCCGGCACTGGGACGGGCGGCCGTGGTGACGACATCAGCGAAGGCGGGAGGCTAGGGGATGTCCAAGAAAGCGTTTCCCATCAACCGAGTCAAGATCGAGCCGCCGAAACCCGTTCGGGTAGCACCGAATGCGCCGATCGCCTTGCCGGAGCGCGAGCCCCGCAACATCTGGGTGATGATCGGGGTGCCGGCGCTGATCGTGGCTCTCATCGGCACCATTGTCATGCTCTACGTGTCCGGGGTCCGCAGTCTCTCCACCGGGTTCTTCCCTTTGATGGGTATCGGCGCCTTCAGCATGCTGGCGTTTTCCGGCCGCTTCGGGCGTGCGCGCAAGATCACCTGGGGCGAAATGGAAAAGGGCCGCCGCCGCTACTTGCGCGACCTCGACACGAACCGTGACGAGATCCAGTCCGCGGTGTGCGCGCAGCGGGAATGGCAGAACGCGTTGCACTCCGACCCACGCGGGCTCGGGGCCATCATCGGTGGGCCGCGAATGTGGGAACGCGGCCGCCGCGACGTGGATTTCCTGGAGGTGCGGCTGGGCACCGGGGTGCAGCACGCACCCGACTCGGTGTTGTCGGTGACGTGGCCCGACATCGCCTCCGACGAGGAGCTCGAACCCGTCACCGGACAGGCACTGCGCGATTTCATCTTGGAGCAGCGCAAGATTCGCGACATCGCCAAGGTGGTCAACCTGCGGTCGGCGCCGGGCTTCAGCTTTGTCGGCGACGACCTGGACCGGCTGCGCTCGCTGATGCGTTCGGTGTTGTGCTCGCTGGCGGTGTTCCACAACCCACGCGACCTGAAATTGATGGTGGTCACCCGCAGTCCCGAGGTGTGGTCGTGGATGGTGTGGCTACCGCACAATCTGCACGACGAGCTGTTCGACGCGTGCGGCTGGCGGCGCCTGGTGTTCACCACACCCGAGGAGCTGGAGGAGACCCTCGGCGCCGAACTGCACATGAAGGGAAAGCGTGGCGCGTGGACGCCCCCCGCGGCGGCCAGCCCGACCGCGATGGGATCGGCGCTCGAAACCGGCGGCGACACGGTGGATCTGGGACCGCACCTGGTGATCGTCGACGACAACACCGGCAGTCCTGACGCGTGGGAGAGCGTGGTCGGGCAGGTCGGCAAGGCCGGAATAACCTTGCTGCGCATCGCATCCCGAGTCGGCACCGGCGTGGGCTTCGCGCAGGACCAGGTCTTCGAGATGGACGAGCGGCACAGCACACTGGTCAACGGCGAAGTCAAATTCGGCCGGAACGGCTACGACACGGACGGCGAAGACGGCCGCCCGGCGCCCCTGTTGCGGGTGCGCGAGAAGTTCTTCGCCCACGCCGACCAGCTGTCGGTCCACCGCGCCTATCGGTATGCGCGGGCGATGGCGCGGTGGTCGCCGACCACGCGTAGCGAGCTCGCCGATTCGACCGGCGGTGCAACCGAGTTGCTGCGCGCGTTGGGCATCGCCGATCCCCGCCAATTGGACGTCGACCGGTTGTGGGCCGAGCGGCGTGGCCGCGGTGACGAGAGATGGTGTGAAATCCCCGTCGGCGCGAAACCCACCGGCGAGCTGCAGAACGTCATCATCCGCGCGAAAGATTTCGGCGGCTTCGGATTTCACTCCGTGGTGATCGGCACCAGCGGCTCGGGAAAGTCGGAGTTCTTCCTGTCGTTGGTCTACGGCATCGCGCTGACGCACTCGCCGGAGACGTTCAACGTCATCTTCGTCGACATGAAGTTCGAATCGGCGGCCCAGGACATCCTGGGCCTCCCGCATGTGGTGGCCGCCCTGTCGAACCTCGGTAAGGACGAGAGGCACCTGGCCGAACGCATGCGCCGGGTCATCGACGGCGAGATCAAGCAACGCTACGAGCTGTTCACCTCGGTGGGCGCCCGCGACGCCAACGACTACGAAGAGATCCGGCTGGCCGGACGAGATCTGCCACCGGTGCCGGTCCTGCTCGTCATCGTCGACGAGTACTTGGAACTCTTTGCCAATCACGAGAAGTGGATCAACCTGATCATCCACATCGGTCAGGAAGGCCGCGGCGCCAATGTCTTCTTCATGTTGGGCGGGCAGCGGCTGGACCTGTCGTCGCTGCAGAAGGTCAAGTCCAACATCGCGTTCCGGATCGCCTTGCGCGCGGAGTCCGGCGACGACAGCCGCGAGGTGATCGGATCGGACGCCGCCTACCACCTGCCGTCGAAAGAGAACGGCTTCGCCTTGCTGAAGGTGGGGCCGCGAGACCTCGAACCGTTCCGCTGCTTCTACCTGTCGGCTCCCTTCGTAGTGCCCAAGGGCAAGGAGGTCGCGACCACCGTCGACATGACCCTGACCAAGCCGCGGCTGTACAACTGGCAGTTCCAGCCGCTCGAGGAATCCGACGCCGCGGCCCTGGAAGCGGCTGCCGCCGCGGACACCGAGCCCGACGAATTCCTTTACCACGATGACGGTTTCAAGCGGAAGAAGGTCGTCGACGTCCTGCGCGAGTCGTTGCACGACGTCCCGCACCGGTCGCCGCGCCGGCCGTGGCTGGAGCCGCTGGAGGACCCCGAGCCCGTCGACGTTCTGGTGTCGGCCTACCGCGGCAAGCCGTGGCATGTCGACTACGGCCAGAACGCGGGCCTGATGTTCCCGGTGGGCGTCATGGACATCCCCGAGGAGTCGAAGCAGATCGTGCACGCCGTCGATGCGCTGCGCAGCAACGTCATCGTGGTAGGCGCCAAGCAACGCGGCAAGACGACCACCCTGATGACGCTGATGTGCTCCGCCGCAACGATGTACAGCCCGGCGCGCGTGACGTTCTTCTGCATCGGCGGCGCGACCCTGGCCCAGGTGGCGTCGCTGCCGCACGTCACCGACATCGTGTCGCCGAAGGACGCCGAGGGCATCGAGCGGATCTTGAGCAGCATGGACGCGTTGATCGACGCGCGCGAGGATTCGTTCCGGCGGCTGAAGATCGACCTCGACGGCTTCCGTGAGCGCCGGTTCGCGCCGGGCAGTGACGGGCTTGGCGGTACCGACCCCACCGACCCCTTCGGCGATGTGTTCGTGGTGGTGGACGATTACGACGACGTGTATTCGAAAGACACCATCCTGGGCGATCGAATCATCTCGTTGAGCAGCCGCGGTCCCGAGTACGGGGTGCACGTGATGTGCAGCGCCGGCGGCTGGATCCACGGGCAGCGGCAGAGCCTGTTGCAAAACGCCACGGCGCGAATCCAATTGCGCCTGGCCGACCCGAGCGAAAGCCAGATGGGGCACTCGTCGCTGGAGTCGCGCGACGCCGCCCGGCGGACGCTGAGCCGCCCGGGCTTTGGTCTGACCGACAGCCTGCACGAGCTGCGAATCGGGGTCCCGGCGCTCGCCGATCCAGCCACCGGCGCGCTGGTGAGCATCATCGATGTCGGCGCGCAGATCGCCGACGTCGCGGGTGTGACCAAACATGCGACCTTGCAACGGCTTCCTCAGCGCGTCGAGTTGCGGGCGATCCTGGAGTACGACGCGGCGCATCGCAGCGGTGACGACCTGTCGATCGCGTTCGCCATCGGTGAGCGCCACGAACTTGGCCCGGTCCCGCTCAAGCTCCGGGAGAGCCCGGGCTTGATGATTCTGGGCCGCCAGGGTTGCGGCAAGACGCTGTCGCTCGTGTCCATCGGTGAGGCGATCATGAACCGCTTCGGCCCCGAGGAAGCGCAGCTGACGCTCATCGACCCGAAGACGGCCCCGCACGGTCTGCGGGATCTGAGTGGGCCCGGCTACGTGCGCGCGTACGCCTATGACCAAGACGAGATCGACGAGGTGATCACCCAACTCGCACAACAGATCCTGCTGCCCCGACTGCCTCCGAAGGGCTTGAGCCAGGAGGAGCTGCGCGCGCTCAAGCCGTGGGAAGGCGCCCGGCATTTTGTGCTGATCGACGATGTCCAGGACCTGCGCCCGGATCAGAGCTACCCGCCCAAGCCTCCGGTGGGGGCGGCGTTGTGGAAGCTGATGGAACGGGCCCGGCAGATCGGCCTGCACGTGTTCACCACCCGCAACAGCGCGAACTGGGCGACGCTGCAGATGGATCCGTGGATGCGGTTCCAGAATTCGGCGAAGGTCGGGCAGCTCTACATGGACAACGACCCGCAAAACCGGATCAACCGCTCGGTCCGCGCCCAGGCGCTCCCGCCCGGGCGAGGCCTGCTGGTGAGCGCCGACGGCGACGTCGAAGGCGTGCTGGTCGGGATACCGTCGACGGTCATCCAACAGCAGTAGCGACCGGAACCGGTTGCTGCTCAGGGAGTTTCGTGGCACCGCCGGGCCGACCGGGGAGTGAGCGCGGCCACCAGAACCAGCGGCCCAGCAGCGCCACGATGGACGGCACGATGAACGCCCGCACGACCAGGGTGTCCAGCAACAGCCCGACAGCGATCGTCGTGCCGATCTGGGCGATGCTGAGCACGCTGCTGCTCAGCAATGCCAGCATGGTGAGCCCGAAGACGATGCCGGCAACGGTGACCACACCGCCGGTGCCGCCGAAGGCGCGAATGATGCCGGTCTTCAGGCCCGCTGCCGCTTCCTGTTTGATGCGCAACGCCAGCAACAGGTTGTAGTCCGCGCCGACTGCGATCAGGGCGATGAACGCGATCGGGGCGACGGCCCAGTGCAGATTCTGGTGCAGCAGGTGCTGCCAAATCAGCACGCTGGCACCGATAGCCGACGCGTACGAGGTGACGACGGTCCCCACGACGACCAGGCCCGCGACCGGGCTGCCCAGCATCGCCGTGACGATCAGAAAGATGAGCACCAACGCGGCGCCCACGAGCAGCTTGGTGTCACCGGCGACGAAGCGCTGCAGATCGGCAGTCACCGGGCCGACGCCGGCAAGGTCGACCTCCACCGGCGTCAGGGTGCCTTCCTTGGTGGCCTCCTTGATGGCGGCGCGCACCTGGTCCGCCCGCTTGGCTCCGTCGCCGCCCCACTCCGAGCCGTCGCCGTAGACCAGCAGGTAAGCGGCGCGGCCGTTCTCGGAGATCAAGTGACTCAACGCGGTGGTGTACCGCGGATCGGTCAATGCTCGCTGCGGCATATAGAAGTCCGCCGCGCCACTGCCCTGAAATTGCGTCGCTATCTCGTTCAGGTAATCGGTCAGCTGACGCATCTGGGGTCCGAGCGTGTCGGTCAAGCCCAGTAGGTCATGGGTAGCCGAACGGGCTTGCCCCAACGCGTCTTTCATCGAGGCCACGCTCTGGGGCAGACTGGCCATCGCGGTGGCGGCCGTGCTCGAGCCGCTGGTCAGTTTCGCGGCACCGGCGTCGAGGCGCGATGACGTCTGGACCAGGCTGTCGACCGGCTCGAGCACGCGGTCCACCGTGGAGCAGATCGGATTGGCGGCGCAGTCGGGCGTCCGCCCGACGAAGTCCCGCAGCGGGTCGAGGTAACCCGACACGGTCGTGACGTTGCGCTGCAGGCCGTCCATGCCGGCGCGCATGTCGTCGGCGGCACCGGACACCTCGGCTAATCCCGCACCGCCACCGCGCAATCCGTTACCTAGCCCGTCCACCGCAACCTGGGTCTGCGCCAGCGCGCTGTCCAGCTCGGAGACCCGCTTGAGGCGCTGGGTCAGCGCATCCATGGAGTCGCCGAACTGGCGGCCGAGCACGCCGGCCTGATAGCTCAACGTGGCCTGTTCGGGCACCTTGCCGTCGGGGCGGCTGGCGGACTGGACCGCGCGTACCCCCGGTACGGCCATGATGTGCCTGGTGATTCGCTCGATGGCGATCAGGCCGGCCGGGTTGCGCAGGTCGTGGTCGGCTTGGATCGCGACAACATCGGGCAACAGGGAGTTGGCGGCGAAATGCCGGTCTGCGCTGACATAGCCGCGGTTGGAGTCGGTTGCAGACGGCGTGGCGGCGGGTTCGGTGAAGCCGACCCGCATGCCGGTCAGCGGTAGCGCGACCAGCAGGGTCATCCCGCCCGCGGTGACCAGGATCGGTCCGGGCCAGCGCGCCACCGCCGTCCCCACGCGGCGCCAGCGCCGCGCCGTCTTCGACGGACGCGGTTCGAGATATCCCCGCCGGATGGCCAGGCTCATGAGCGCGGGTGTCAAGGTCAGCGCCGCGACCATGGTGGCGAGAATGCCGATGGCGCAGGGCAACCCGGCGCTCCGGAACGAGCCCACCTGGGCGAACACCAGGCAGGCCAGTGCCACCGACACGGTCAATGCCGACCCGATCACCACCGGCGCGATGGAACGGTAGGCCTCCGTCAACGCCCGGGCCGGCGCGACGCCGCGGCGGCGGCCTTCGTGGTAGCGGCCGACCAGGAAGATCGCGTAGTCGGTGCCCGCACCCAGGGTCATGGCCGCCATCAGCGCCACCGAAAATAGCGACACCTCAACTACATTGGACTGGCCGAGCGCGGCGACGACGGCGCGGGCCAGCGCCAGGGCGAGCCCGACCGAGACCAGCGGAATCGCGGCCGCGATCGGCGATCGGTACACCGCGAGTAGCAACAGCAAAATGAGACCGATGGTGGCGGCGGTGATTCCGAGCATCTGTCGATCGATCGCGGAGAACTCGTCGACGATCGTGGCGCCCGGCCCGGTGACATGGACTTCCAGGCCGGCCGGCGGTGAGAGGTTCTGGACGGTGGCGCGGACAGCGTTCACCGAATCGCGCGCCTGGGCGGTGCCGAGCATTCCGGCCAGCCGCACCATCACGCTGACGGCCCGCCCGTCCGAACTCTGCGCGCCGGCGGCGGTGGCGGGCTGCGACCACAGGTCGGTCACCGCGTACACGTGACGGTGATCGGAGCCCAGTGCCGTCGTCATCGCATTGTAGAACTGACGGTCGCGAGGCGTCAGCTCCTGATTGCGTTCTAGCACAACGTAAACGAAGTTGTTGCTCGGTGTCTGATCGAACAGCTGGGCGGCCCGCGAGGCGGCGACCGCGCTCGGCGCGTCCGTTGGCATGAATGACCTGGCGTGCGAGTCGACGACGCGCTCCAGTTGCGGGAACGCCAGATTGGCGGCGGCCGCCGCCAGGACCCACAGGCCGACGATCAGAACCGCGTAGCGGCCGGTGAGCCGGGTCAGTAATCCCCGTCCGTCATGCAACGGTCTGCCGATCGCCTGTCGGTCCGCCGAAGAGGCCGACCGCGACGTGCTCGCCGCGCGTCAAGGAACGTACCCGCAGCGACCTGCGGGAGCCGATCCGTATCAGCGCGTGCAGGCCGGGCTCGGCGGCCTCGAGATCGGCCCGCACCTGTTCGGCCGCCACCCCCTCGTGCGCCGCCTGATCCAGCTTGGTCACCAGCATGGTGATCCACCGCTGTCCCAGCGAAAGGAGCAGCTCCTCCTCGTCACCGAAGAGCCGGGCCACCTCGGATGAGTTGGCGACCAACGCAAGTGCCGCCTCGGGATCGGCCTCCGCGGCCTTGATCACTTCGGCCATGATGGCCATTCGGTCGTGCAGCAGTGTCCATGTCATGACTCGACGCTAGGAAATCGGTCGCCCGCTGCGCGTCGTGCCGAAGTGCAGTCTTTGCCTCCTACCACGGGCGGAGGCGATTGCCGCCCACGGCATGATGTGGGCAGGTAGCGCGCTCTTTTAAGATTGGACGATGTTGCGTACCGCAACGCGATATTTGCGCGAACAGTTTCGCCGGCGAAGCGAATTGATTCCCGTCGGCATTACCTGGGCGGCGCTCATCACCGTCGACGCAACCGAGGTGGTCGGTGGCGTGATCGCGATCCTGCAGCGACCCACCGCCGACTTGCCCGTCGCGCTGGCCGCGTTCGCGGTATGCATCTCACCGACGCTGATGTTCTTCTTCCTGAACATGAAGCTCAGCCCTGTGCTGATGTGGGCGACCTGGTCGACAGCCACCGCCATGATGCTGTTCGGGACGTCGACGCCCATTCACGCCGATTTCGCCCCGGCGCTGATGGTGCTGATGGTCTTGTCGGTGACGACGTTGAGTTCCATTGCGGCCGGCTTGTTGTCCGCCGCGTCGGCCACCGCGATGCTGCTCGCCGCTTCCGCACTGCACCGCCTGGACGCGGTGGTGCTGTATCTGGGCTTTGTGGCGGCGGGTTGGCTGCTCGGCTACCTCATGCGCGCGCAACGGTTGCTGCTGGCCGAGCAGATCGAGGCGCAGAAGATGCTGGCCGAGCACGCCGCCGCCGACGAGCGCCGGCGCATCGCCCGCGAGGTGCACGACGTCATCGCCCACTCGCTCAGCATCACCTTGCTGCACGTGACGGGCGCGCGCCGCGGACTGCAGGAGGACCGCGACGTCGACGACGCGGTCGAGGCGCTCGAACAGGCCGAACGCCTGGGCCGGCAGGCAATGGCCGACATCCGGCGTACCGTCGGACTGCTGGACAGCTCGCCGACGAGATCCGCGCAGACCACGCCCGAGCCCGGCATCGACGACGTCGGCGTCCTCGTCGCGGATTTTCAGCGCGCCGGCTTGGACGTCGTGCTGCGCATCGACGGCGCCACCGAGCGCGTCTCGGCGGCGGTCGGCCTCGCGCTTTACCGCATCACCCAGGAATCCCTGACGAACATCGCCAAACACGCACCGGACTCGAAATCGACAGTGGCGCTGAATATCTCGGTAGGCTCGGCGAGTCTCACAGTCGACAACCGGTTACCGGTGGCGATCGCCGCCCCGCATTCGGCCGAGGGGCGCGGGTTGCGCGGCATGCGCCAGCGTGTCGAGCTGCTGGGCGGGGCCATCGATGCCGGCCCGACCCACGACGGATGGTCGGTGCGCGCCGACATACCGCTGCACGAAGGTGATGCCGGCTGGCGCCCGTGGTGGTGCAAGGCGTGATCCCACATACCTTAGAGACTCCCGAGATCACCGTCCTGCTCGTCGACGACCAGGAGCTGGTGCGCTCGGGGCTGCGCCGGATCTTGCGGCGCAAGGACGGTTTCGTCATCGTCGCGGAATGCTCCGACGGTGACGAGGTGCCGGCGGCGGTGGCCGAACACCGACCCGACGTGGTGGTGATGGATCTGCGCATGCGCCGAGTCGACGGCATCGAGGCGACTCGCAGGCTCGGGGGCGCGCCCCCGGTGCTGGCGCTAACCACATTCAACGAGGACGAGCTGCTGTCCGAGGCGCTGCGCGCAGGCGCGGCCGGCTTTGTGCTCAAGGACTCGTCCGCCGAGGAACTGATCCGTGCCGTGCGTGCGGTCGCCAGGGGCGACAGCTACCTGGATCCCGCGGTCACCGCGCGCGTGCTCACCACCTACCGCAGAGCCGCCCCGGGTCCGCGTGGCACCGCGATCGGGGAGTTGACCACTCGCGAGCTCGACGTACTGACATTGATAGGCCGTGGCCTCTCCAACGCCGAGATCGCCGACCAACTCTGCATCTCGGGCGTCACGGTCAAAAGCCATATCGGCCGGATCTTCGGAAAACTCGACCTGCGCGACCGCGCCGCGGCGATCGTCTACGCGTACGACAACGGCATCGTCGTCCCGCGCTGAGGCGCCTAGAGGGGCGCGCCCTGATCGGCCAGGTTCAGCAGGCCGTAGGCCATGCACATCAGGAAGTTCAACACCACCAGGACCAAACCGGCGAACATCAGCGAGCGGGTGCCCTGTCGCTTCAGCCGCTTGTACCGCGCGGCGCGTGTTTCACGCTCGAACCGTAGGGCGATCAGCGCGAAATTGATGTCCATCGCTTCGTGAGCCGCAAGGGGCGCACCAGCCAGCATCTCCCGCACGCGGTCGGGCGCGGTTCGGACGCCGACGCGCTCGAAGTTCTGGCACATTCGCCGCGCGCGTCTTCGCGCGAGTGGTTGATATCGCATCTGTAGCTGATGCGCGAGTTGCCCTCGGTCGTCCCCCCACGGGTTTGACGGGGTCATCACGAAACGGATTCTAAATCGCATCGGACCGATTACGGCGTGTCTACACGAATTTATGTTGGCGACGGTTGATTCGCCGGGCCGCCGCTCATTCGCTCAGACTGGGGTAGATCCAGATAACGCTCCAGGTTGCGGTGCATGTTGATCACGCGACGCTCCTCGCCGGACAGCACCAGGTGGGTGAAGCCCGGTTGATGCATGCCGCGCTGCAGTCCGGCGAGCAGCCGGATGTCTTGGGTAAGTACCACGCCGGGCTCGGCCTCACCGGCGGTTACCCGGACATCGGTCGGCTTGGCGCGCGCGGCGCCCGGCGGCATCCGCGTCATCAGGAACATGACCAACTCGCCCCTGTCGGGATCGGGGCCGGGGCGCGAGCACATGACCGTCAGATGATCGGCGTTGGCCAGCAGCGTCATGTTGGGGAAGACGTTGTACTGGTGCAGGCGGGTGATCCGGTCCGTGTCGGCCCAGTCGAGGTCCACGCCGCGGGTGGCGGCAAAGGCCCGGGTGTGTGCGGCGATCAGATCCTGGACCGTCTGCCCGGGGCGGCGTTCGGCGCCGGGGAAGGGTGTGCCTTCGGCGGCTCCCATGAGCGCGCCCTGTGTGTAAACGTAAGCGTCCCAGACTTCTTCGTCGCTCAGCGCGCCGTCGAAGCGTGGGCTCTGTACCCCGTAGGGCTGGTCGGATTTTCCGGTGTGGCCCCAGATCTGTTGTGGCGCATGGATGTCGTCGACGCAGCGCAGCAATTCCGGGTGCAGCGTCTGAATGTGGTAGGTCTCGCTGAAGCCGTCGGCGATCGTCTTCCAGTTCGCGTCGACCTCGACGGTCAGCGTGGCATAGCAGCGGAAGTCGCTCAGCCGGCACCAGGCGATGTCGTCGGGCATCGCCTCCAGGAACTCGAGCAGCGGCATCGCGTCGACGTCGGGATTGACGAAGACGAGTCCCTCCCAGGTGTCCACCCGCACCGGCACCAGCGGAAAGTCAGACATCTTCAGCGACCCGAAGCCCTTGCGGTTGGGCACCCGCTTGAGCGTGCCGCCCAGGTCCCAGGTCCACCCGTGATAGCCGCACTTGAGCTCCCGCAGCCCCGAGCCCGAACCCACGCACACGGAGTTGCCGCGGTGGCGGCAGGCGTTCTGGAAAGCGCGTAGCACCCCGTCGTCACCGCGCACGATCAGCACACCGTATGGGCCGCAGCGGTATTCGAAATAGTCGCCCGGCTCGGCGACGTGGTCGACCATGCACGCCAGCTGCCAGACGTTCGGCCACATTCGCTCGACCTCGAGTGCGGCGAACGCGGGGGAGTAATAACGCTGCGCCGGCACCAGGGTCGGGCCTTCCGGCGGGGTGCCGATCGCGTCCTCGTCGCGGGTGCGGGTCGGGTTGCCGGCGGGCGCGTTCATGCGGGGAGCCTTAACGCGCTCCGCGTACCAAACGTCCGGGACGGGCCCCGGTGTCGACGTCGTCGCGCCGGGTCACGGTCCCGCTGACGATGGTGGCCGCGTATCCGCTCGCCCCCTGCAGGATCCGGTTCCCGCCGGCGGGCAGGTCGAAGGCCATCGCGGCGGGATGCAGCGTCAGGGCGTCCATGTCGATGACGTTGATGTCGGCCTTCTTGCCCGGCTCGATGGTGCCGCGATCGGTTAGGCCGAAGAGGTGGGCGGTGTCGCGGGCCTGCTTGCGGATCACGTACTCCAGCGACAGCTTCTCGCCGCGGCGCCGGTCCCGCGCCCAGTGCGTGAGCAGGAACGTGGGATACGAAGCGTCGCAGATCATCCCGCAGTGGGCGCCGCCGTCGGAGAGCCCGAGGACGCCGGCCGGGTGCAGCAGCATCTCCCGGATCGCGTCGCAATTGCCGTCGGCGTAGTTGAACAAGGGGAGCATCAACATGGCGGTCGCGTCCGACTCGAGCATGAGGTCGTAGAGGGTGGACAGCGGGTCCTCGCCGCGGGCCTTAGCGATGGCCGCAACGGTGCGATCCGGGGTGGGCTCGTAGTCCGGCGGGTTACCGAGTGAGTAGAGGCGATGCAGGGAGTGCTGCACCAAAGCGAACATCCCGTCGAACAACAGGGTCGGGTCGGCGGGCAGGTCGTCCTCGGACAGGATCGCCGCCTTCACCGCGGGATCGGCCAGGCGCCGCGCGAGTTCCTCACGGCCGCATTCGGCCTGCAGTCGGCGGTAGGTGGGCCGGTGGCTGAAGCCGTGGTGGCCCTGGAATCCGATCATCATCCCGAACGGGCGCGCCGCGACTTGCGGGTACAACCGGCTGCCCGCAGAGTGCGCGTCGGCGGAAAGGTCGAGCATCTCGCGCCACAGGTTCGGATCGGCGTCCACCTGGATGAGAGCGAACGACACCGACCGGTCGATCTCGCCGCTCAACCGCCGCATCCAGTCCAGTTCCTTTTTGGGGGCGACGATGTCCTCGCCCGCCGATCCCTGCGGCGCCAGCTCGAACACCGCCTGGCCGCCGGCGGCCATGGCCCGTCCGAGGCCGAACAGTTCATCCTCGGCGGCGTAGGTGCCGGGGACCGGTTCGCCGTCCATCGCACGGTGCCCCATCGTGCGGGAGGTGGAAAATCCGAGCGCGCCGGCCTCGATCGCTTCCCGAACCAGCCGGCCCATGGCCTCGATGTCCTCCGGGGTGGCCGGCTCGTTGCGCGCACCCCGCTCGCCCATCGCGTAGGCGCGGATGGCGCCGTGGGCGACCTGGCTGCCGACGTCGACCGCGAACTTGTGCTTGCCGATCGCGTCCAGGTATTCGGGATAGGTTTCCCAGCCCCAGGTGATGCCCTCGGTGAGCGCGGTGCCGGGGATGTCTTCCACGCCTTCCATCAGCTCGATCAGCCACTTCTCGGTGCCGGGCCGCACCGGCGCGAAGCCGACGCCGCAGTTTCCGGTCACGATCGTGGTGACGCCGTGGCCGCTGGACGGCTCGAGCAAGCTGTCCCAACTCACCTGGCCGTCGTAGTGGGTGTGGATGTCGACAAAGCCGGGCGCAACCACCCGGCCGGTGGCATCGATGGTTTCGGCGGCCTCACCGCCCATCTCAGGGGTATCGTCCCCGCGGCGGACGACATCGACGATCTTGCCGTCCTTGATGCCGACGTCGGCGCGATAGCGCTCCGCGCCGGTGCCGTCGACCACGGTGCCACCAACGATCTTCAGATCGAACATGAGACTCTCCTTGCCGCCATGGGCTGAAGGCGCAAAAGACCCGCAGCATTACGCTACGGGAAGTAGCGTAACTCTTGCCGCGGCCATCGCAATAGGTTCGGCGAAACTTGCTCGCCTCAAAGCGAACTCTTCAGCGCCGCGACCGTTTCCAGATCGTCGAGCGCCTCGACACCGCGTCGCAGCCCTTCCATGGCGATGTCTTCGACCTGCATGCCGCCCATGCCCGCGGTGATCAGCGGTGCCACGTACGCGTACAGCGCGGCCTGGCGGAAGCGTAGCCAGAGTTCGTCGCGGTCCAGTTCGGGTCCACCGGCCGCGGCGAGCGAGCGGCGGTAGTCATCGAGCAGTTCGCGCTGGTTCGCCCGGCGGTCTTCGGGCGTGAGGCTGGTGATCAGCGTGTAGGCCAGTTCCCGCGACGGGTTCCCACGCCGCACCGCCTGCCAGTCCAGCAGTCCGGCCTTGCCGCCGTGGAAATACATGTTGCCGGGGTGCGCATCGCCGTGCATGACGGTGTGTGGGGGAGTGTCGATGAGGGCGGCGACGGCCCGGTAGTTGTCGGCGATGAAGCGGCCGCTTTCGACGGGGATCTCGGTGCGCTCGGCAAGGCGCTTGATCGAGGCGTGCATCAGCGAGCCGGTCAGCAGGGAAGTGACGTCGCCGGACGGCGTGTAGAGCCAGCCCAGGGGGCCGCGCCCGTCGCGGGGGAGGCGGTTCCAGAAGGTGGCATGCAGGTCGGCGAGCAGCTCGACGATCAGGCTGGCCTGCTCGGGCGAAAGCGGGTGCAGCGTGTCGGGGAACTCGCACGACTCGGCGGGAAGGTCCTCCAGCACCAGCAGGTAGCGCCCCGTCCACGGGTCGAATGCCGCGCCGTAGGCATACGGGGCGCCGACGATCTGCGGCGCGAGCTGCCGGTAGAACCGCACCTCTGTGCGCCCGAGCCGGCCCAGCTCACCCATCAACCGGGTGGCCGCCGTCTTCGCCGCGAGCTTGACGAACACCGAGTCGGGGACATTCTTTCCGGTCAGCACCAGCCGAGCCCGCGACGACGTCCCCGCGTCGCTGCCCAGGACGCGGACCGTTCTGACGGCGGTGCCCATCACCTTGGAGAGCACTGCCGCGTCGATGTCCCGCACCCGCCGGGGCAAACCCAATCGGCTGCCGACCACTGCGTCGGTGGCTATCCGGCCCACGCCGCGGCCCAGGTGAGCGGCCAGACCGGCGGCCGAAATAGCCCGCGTCACAGGGTTATTCATATTTGTTCGTTTCTTGGTGCGGACGTGTCACCCGCACCGCGAGCCGTTCGGACGTCGCGGCACGGGGTCAGTCAAAAATACTCGAAGGGCGCGATATCAGACAATACGTAGTTATTGTCTGATCTCCGGTACCAGGGCCCGCACCACGAATTGCTCGACGAACTCGCGTTTGTCGGCGACCGGGCGGTACCGCCAAGAGGGCGCCAGGAGGAACAGCGTCGTCGCGTGCAGCCATTGCACGACCGACCGCGGGTCGAGATCGGCGTGCAGACGGCCGGCCGACTGCCACCGATCCAGCAGCGGTTGGTAGTGCCGCAACAGCGTCTCCACGATGGGCTCCGAACCCTTCTCGAGGGCCGTCGCCACGGCGGTGCTCTCGGCGGCGAACAGTGCCTCGTTCAGTGGATCGCCGTCCACCGACTCGACGCGGGCCAGCACCATCTCGGGCACCGACCGCACCGGATCGTCGGGGGCGGCCAGCGACCGGACCAATTCGCCGAGCGCACGGTCGACCCGCTTCAGGATCAGGCCCAGCAGGACGTCGTCGCGGCCGGGGAAGTACCGGTAGACCGTGGACCGTGACACCCCTGCCTCGTCGGCCACCTCACCCATCCGGAACTGAGTGTTGCCGCGATGCGCGATGCAGCGGCCCGCGGCGTCCAGGATCCGCCTGCGGGCCTCCTCGTCGTCGAGAATCGCGCGGTCGTCGCCCCACCGGCGACTCGGTTCCATGACGCAGATGTTACGGGGTCGGTTCCCCATAACAACGAATTCCATTGCGAACCAAGCACATCGGACGCACCGGGTGGCGCGGGTTCAAGCGCCCTGGCGTTGTGTCAGATCGGTCCAGGTCAAGGTGACGCGGGTGCCGCGCGGGGTGCGGTCGATGGTCACCTCGTCGGCGAGTGTCTCCATCAACGGGATGCCGCGTCCGCGGAGTTGCTGCTGGTACTGGGGCGGCATTTGCTGACGCCAACGGCCGCGATCGTCGACGGTGACGGACAAGGTGTCGGACTGCCGGTGATAGCCCGCGCTCACGTCAAGCGTCCCGCGCTGGGAGGTCTCGCAATAGGCGAATTCCGCGGCGTTGGCGATGGCTTCGTTTACCGCCAGCAGGACGTCGCTGAACCGGTCGGAACTGAGACTGAAATGCGTTTCGAGCCAGACCCCGAATTCGGCTCGGGCCCGAGCAGCGCTACGCGGGTCGGCGGCGACCCGATTCCGCGCGAAGCGGAATCGGTCATCGATGTTCGACACGTCATGCGGTTGAGGATCAGAGCGCCCCATCGTTCCCAGTTGTGCCCCCATCTCGAGGTTCACCCACCAGCAATGCCGCTCAGTGCGTCGTCAAGCGAGCTGTAGAGCGCGAGCACGCTGTCGATTCCCATCAGTTTGATCGGTCTGCTCGTCGCCGAGCCGTTGGCGACGACAGCGAATTTTGTCGGCGGCTCGGTCTCCGCCTGCGCCGTCACCAGGACGGTCATCCCGGCTGACGCCAAGAAGTCCACTTTCGACAGGTCAACGATCAGCGCGGCGGGTTTGGTCGCCATCGCGGTCTGGATGGCCTCGGCCAGATGCGGCGAGCTGAGCATGTCCACTTCACCCGAGACGGTCAGCACGACCGCCTCATCTACCTGCTGTTTTCCTACTGAGAAAGCGGTCGGATCGATTGGATCGCCGGTTAGTTCGCCCATGGTCTATCACTCACATTCGGTCCCTGGTGGGACACCGGTAGCTCTAAAACAGCCACTGCCAACACCGGGGGCTGCTTGTTCAACCCCACGGAAAGCGCTTGCCCTTCGGAGGAGAGACACTCCGTCGATCTGCGCTCTAGCTACAGATGCAGCCGCAAGTTGTTTATTCGATGGTATGACACGCGGCGAACCACACCCAAAACGAGTGAACGAATGGCCCCGGCGCGACGTCCTGTGAGTGTGTGCGACACCCCCCGCAGAAGTTGCGCATGGCATTGGCCCATGCGTGAATGGCCTGTACCGGATTCGTATTCAGCCCGGGCCCCCTGGCCTGCACAAACGCGGAAGGACGGTCGGCGTGGAGCCCGGTGATCGCGGTGGCGAGCAGGACGACCCGCGAGCCGACGGCGAGCCCACCGGCGCGGGTGCCGACGCAGTGACACGACGGCGCGCATTGCTGGGCATGGGAGCGGTGGCCGGCATCGCCGCGGTCGATGTCGGTGGCTTCGCCTACGCGGGCGGCTGGCTGCGACCCGGTGCTCTGACACCGCCCCGCTTCGCCGACCGCTTCGAACACGTCTACGGACGCCACGACGGCTTTCGCCGCAATCACGCCAAGGGGCTCAGCGCGGTCGGAACATTTACGAGCACCGGGGCAGGGGCGGCGATCTGCCGGGCCGCAGTCTTCCGGGCGGGAAAGGTGCCGGTGATCGGCCGGTTCTCCCTGTCGGGTGGCCTCCCGGACCAGGCGGACGCGCCCACCACGGTGCGCGGACTGGGCTTGCTCTTCCAGGGCCCCGACGGCCAGCAATGGCGCACCGCGATGGTCAACATCCCCGTCTTCCCGGACAGCACGCCGCAGGGCTTCTACGACCGGCTGCTCGCTTCCAAACCGGTGGCCGGGACGGGCAAGGCCGACCCCGAGAAGATGGCCGCCTTCCTCGACCGTCACCCCGAGACGGTCGCGGCGATGAAGATCATCAAGCAGGCCCCGCCCAGCGTGGGGTTCGCCGACAGCGCGTTCTACGGCCTGAACGCGTTTCGGTTCACCAACGGCGCCGGGGCAACCGTTCCGGTGCGCTGGGGCGCCGTTCCGCAGGAAGCGGCGGGCGCGCCGGCGTCACCGGCCGGCAAGGACTACCTTTTCGACGACTTCGTCCGCGCGCTCGCGCAGCGACCACTCAATTGGCGGCTGGTGCTCACGGTGGGGGAGCCGGGTGATCCGACCCACGACGCCACGAAACCCTGGCCGCGATCGCGCCGCACCATTGACGCCGGCACCATCACCGTCACGGCGGTGCAGACCGAGGCGCCCGGCAACGCCCGCGATATCAACTTCGACCCGCTGGTGCTGCCGGACGGCATCACCGCCTCCGACGACCCGCTGCTCGCCGCGCGATCGGCCGTCTACGCCCGCTCATTCACCCGCCGCGCGGAGGAACCCAAGACGCCCAGCGCAGTCGACGTTTCCCGGGTGCTCCGGTGAGCGACGTCAACGCCACGGCCCGGTTCGCGCTCCCGTCCCGCCTGCTGCACTGGCTGATGGCGCCGATGGTCATCGCCCAACTGCTCATCGGCGTCACCATGGTCGCGGCGCTGAGCTACTACCCGCTGCTGCTGGCCATCCATCGCCCGCTGGGCGTGCTGATCCTGGTGTTCGCCGTGGTGCGGCTGGCGAATCGGGTCAGGCACCGGCCGCCCCCGTTTCTGTCCACGATGAGCCGCGCCGAACGGCGCATCGCGACGTGGTCGGAATACCTGCTCTACGCGCTGCTGCTGGTGCAGCCCCTCACCGGGTGGGCCATGGTGTCGGCGGCGCGGTTTCCGGTCACGCTGGTGGGGCCGCTGCGACTGCCCGGCATCGCGCCGCACAGCATCGACGTGTTCGCGGTGCTGCGCGAGTGCCACGGCGCCTTCGCGTTGCTGCTGTTTCTGACGTTCACCGCCCACATGTGCGCGGTGCTCTTTCACACGCTCGTGCTGCGCGACGGGCTCCTTGATCGCATGGCGCTGTGGCGCGTCAGACCCGCCTCCGCGCGGGCAGACCAAGCCGAGCTGTAACGACCTGCCTCCCCGGGCTCTGATCGGCCGAATATGATCGGCACGATTAGCGCAGGGTGCTGGGCACCGCAGGCGCCGAGACCATACGCCGACCACGAAGGAGTGGAGAACTTCCATGCCGAACGAGAAGCAAGCGGAGCGGATGACGTCGGGGAAGGGGTTCATCGCGGCGCTCGACCAGAGCGGCGGCTCGACGCCCAAGGCGCTGCGCCTCTACGGCATCCAGGACGACGCGTATTCCTCAGAAGAGGAGATGTTCGACCTCATCCACCAGATGCGTTCGAGGATCATCACCGCCCCGGCGTTCACCGGTGACCGCATCCTGGCCGCGATCCTGTTCGAGCAGACCATGGACCGCGAGATCGAGGGCACCCCGTCCACCACCTATCTGTGGGAGACCAAGGGCGTGGTGCCCATCCTCAAGATCGACAAGGGCCTGGCCGAGGCGTCCGACGAAGTCCAGCTGATGAAGCCGATCCCGGGACTGGACGAGCTCCTGGAGCGCGCCGTGAGCAAGGGCGTCTTCGGCACCAAGGAACGGTCGGTGATCGGCGGCGCCAACGCCAAGGGCATCGCAGCCGTGGTCGCCCAGCAGTTCGAGCTCGCCCATCAGGTGCTCTCGCACGGCCTGGTGCCCATCATCGAGCCCGAGGTCACCATCTCGATCGCGGACAAGGCCGAGGCCGAGGGCATCCTGCGCGACGAGATCACCAAGCGACTCGAGAACGTGCCCGACGGGCAGCGCGTCATGCTCAAGCTGAGCCTGCCGACCGAGGCCAACTTCTACCTCCCCCTGATCGAGCACCCGAAGGTGATGCGAGTGGTCGCCCTCTCCGGCGGTTACTCGCGCGAGGAGGCCAACGAGCTGCTGGCGAAGAACCACGGGCTGATCGCCAGCTTCAGCCGCGCGCTGACCGAGGGGCTGACCGCCGACCAAACCGACGAGCAGTTCAACGCCACGCTGGACAAGGCGATCCAGTCGATCTACGACGCGTCGGTCGCCGGCTGACCTAGTAGCGGTGGTCGGCCATCCGGGGCGGGCCGTCGCCGGCGTCACGTTCGTCCGACACCACCGCGGGCACCATCTCGCTCGTCACCAGCCCGTCGTCGCGGGTCAATTCGTCGATCACGTCAAAGGATTCGGCGATGTTGGCCGGGGTGTCGATGACGATGGTCACCACGGGGACGCGCCGGCGCAGCGAGAGGAACCTGTCACCGTGCGGTTGATGGTCGCCGTGGTAGCCCCAGATGCCCCGCACCACCGTCGCGCCGTCGGGCGCTTCGCGTTGACGAAGCCGCTGCACGATCGCCCGGTGAATCGGCACCCCGCCGCGTAAAGCCGACTCGGACGTGTAGATCGTCAACTTCTGGAACAGTGGCAGACCGCGTTCGTCGACCCCCGGGAGGGCGTGCGGCCGCTCCAGGAGTTCGCCGTCGCGTTTGCACACGCGGACCCGCTCCAGCGTGACCATGGGTTGCCGGAGCAGCCCCATCAGCTCCGGCAGCACCGCTGCGATGCGCTCGCCGGATCCGACGGCCACGATCATCATCGGCACGTTCGCGTTACGGCCGAAGAAGCGCGCACGGTGCCGCTGCCCGTCGGTGACGCCGTCGACCCCCAGCAGCACCGACGCGCCGGCTATCCGGCGCCGATGCAGCACATCGCAGATGGCGACGTAGGCGGGGGCGCCGTTGACGCGTTCCTTGCGGCCGACGTAGACGGTCAGCTTGACGGCTTCGCGCAATTCGTCGGGGAGCTGCAGCGGCTCCAGGAGTGCCCCGTCGTCGCGTAGCAGCCGCGCCCGCTCCAAGGTGACCAGGCCGCGCTGCTTGACGGCGAGCACCGGGTCGAGCAGGGCCTCGATCTTCGTCCTGGTGTCGACGGCGATGATCGCGACGGGCGGGTCCTCGGACAACGTCAGCGACTCGTCGGTCCTCAGGTGGCGCCCGGAACCGAAGCCGCCGATGCCGCGCAGCACCACGCCACAGGCGATGCGATGCCGGGCATAGAGATCGAGCAGCACATCGGACACGAAGCCTTGGTCGGTCCGCCGACGCTCGGCCAGGTAGGTGGTGAGCTTCAGACAGTCTTCGTCCATGGCAGCTCCCGTCCCTTTGCGGCGATCCTACTCGGTTGGAGACCCCAAGCGTCGCAACGGTGTTCGACGCTGTCCGGATCACCGTAGCTTTTCGGTCGGCACCGCGTAGCGGTCCTGGTAGGCCCGCACCCGCTCGCGCACCTCGCCGGCCTCGAGGCCGGTGTCCGACCAGGTGTAGCGGCCGCGCCCGCCGTCACCGGGGTGGGCGGCGAGGAAGTCACGCATCTTTTGCTCGGCATCGGGGCGCAGCTCGCGATCGAGCCGCTGATAGATGTCCTTGATCGTGGTCCACGGGTCGTTGATGAAGTCGGCGTACTGCACGTCGATCACGCGGTCCGCCGGCACCGCCCCGCTGTCGCGCAGGGCCATCTCGCGCTCCAGCCCGACGACGATCTCCTCGTAGGACTGCGCGGCGCACTCGGCGATGCTGGACTCGTCGCTGCACATCCGGCGCAGGTGGTGGGTCAGAGCGGCGATCGACGAGACGACGTTGAGCGGGTCGCGATGCGTCTGCACGATCAACGCGTCGGGGTACTCGGCCAGCAGCGTGTCGAGCTGCCACAAATGCGCCGGGGACTTCAGCAACCACTGCCCGGGAACGCCGGATTGCAAGTGCTGCAGAAAGATTCGGTGAAAGCGGTAGGCGCCCGCGTGGTCCGCCTCGTAGAGCAGCCAGCGGTAGTAACTCGGTAGGCTGTACTGCACCGAAAAGATCATGCTGACGAACTCTGCGGCCGTGATGCGCACGCACTCCTGGCCGACGAGGGCGCCCATCGGATGAAACGCCAGAAAGCCCGGCATGATCTGCTCGGACATGTCGATAGCGGCCTGCGCCTGCGCGATGCGCGGATCGTCGTGATAGGTCTCCGGCTGCGGAACCGGGCAGGGTTCGTCGACCTCCCAGGTCAATGGGGCGCGCAGCGCAGGGTCCTGGGCGAGCAGGTCGTAAAGGATCGTGGTTCCCGTACGGGGCTGACCGACGATGAATATCGGCGCCGCAACCGGTTTCGTCGCGATCTCCGGATGCTGCTTGCGCCAGGCGATCACGCCAAGGCGATTCTTGAGGGCCCGCATGATGTCGAGGTGGGCGATCTCCACGCCGATGTCCGACAGCCGCGCCTCGTTGATCAGCCCGTCGGTGAGGCGGTGCAGGCCCGGCCGCCACCCCTCGGCGCCGAAGTCATCGCTTCCGGTTTCCTCGCAGGCGGTGGCTATCAGCCGTTCGGGGGCGAATCGGTCCTTCAGTGTCATACCGGCTCCTCACATCGGCGCACCGTCACTGCTACGTCGGGAGGGCTGGGGTTGTCCAGCCAGCGCAGGACGACGAAGCCGCGATGCCGGCCACCGGTGTCGAGCCAGTGGCCGACTCCGAAGTCCTTCGCGGAGATCGCGATTCGCACCCGGCCGTCCGCATCGGGTGAGACGCCGCGGTTGGTCACCGAGCTGTGCCGGGCGCGCGGTTCCAGGCACTCGTGCCAGATGCTTTCCAGCGTGACGTTCCAATAGCGGGTGTCGGGGGGAGCGATGTCGAGGACCAGGGCCTCGTTCGGTTCGAGCCGGTAGGTCCCGATCATGTACAGGTTGTCCGGGGTGGTGTCGGCGGCGCCGAGGTTGGCGGCCTCGGCGGTCAGCAACGTGTTGGGCATGTCGAGCAGTTCGGGCTTGATGGTGCGGTGCAACGTCGCGAGCTTCATCAGTGACCACGCCATCGCGGTGAACTGATCGGCGAGCTCGCCGTCCGTCAGCGGCGCCGGCGGGACGGGGTCCAACGCCTCGATCCGCAGCGTGGCGAGCTCTTCGCGCGCCCGATCACCGATGTACTCCCGGACCACCACCGACGAGGCGTCTTCGGGAATCTTCACCCATTGCGCACCGGCGAGGTCAGGCGGTTCGTCCGCCGACAGCACGAGCGCGAATTCGCCTGATTCCAAGGCTAAGTCGACGTCGCTGACGTACCCTGCCATGCGGCGCGGCGCGAGTCCCGTCCCGGCCAGGATCTGCAGCCCGAGGTAGGCGCTGGTGCCCCGCGATCCGCGGATCCGGTACCTCCGGTCCCCACGAATCATCGCCAGGTAGTAGTTGCCGTCGGGATTGGGACCGCCGACCATGCGGTTGTCCGAACACATATCGAAGAAGGAGGGCCGCTCGGCGTCCGCCTCGACGGACATCTGCGCACACAGGGACGAGACGCGGGCGATCAGCCGCAGGCCTTCGAGCAGTTCCCGCTCGGATTCGGCGTCCTCGCTCACGACCTTGGTGATGTCCGCAAGCATCTGCTGGACGAACTGCCACGCGGCGGGCGCCTTCGGGGCCGTCTGATCGGACGAATCGGGATCGTGAGACATCGTCTCATGCTAAGACTATGTCTTACGACCTAGGCGTCGATTCGCGGAAAAGGTGGGGGAATGGCTGCCACGACATCGTTGGCCGAACGCAAGCGAACGGCCATGCGTCAGCGCATCGCCGCCGCCGCCGCTCAGCTGGTCGCCGATCGCGGCCTGGCGGGCACAACCGTGGAACGCATCGCCGACGAGGCCGACATCGGACGGGCGACCTTCTTCCGCTACTTCAACTCCAAGGAGGACGCCGTCGCCGAGGGCATGACGGTCCATTGGCTCAACCGGATCACCGCCGCCCTGGCCGCCCAGCCCGAAGGCCTGACCGCCACCGACGCCGTCATCGGCGCCTTCTCCGAGCTTGCCGGCGGATTCGCCGACATCGAGGACCAGATTCGCGAATTAGCTGTCCTGACAAGGTCTTCCGAGACATTGGACGCGTGGACACTGCACATCTATGTGCGTTACGAGCTGGCGATCGCCGAGCTGATCGCGCCGCGGCTGTCGCGATTGGCGGCCCAGGATCCCCGGCCCCGCCTGATCGGCGCCCTGGCGATGGCGACCGTGCGGATCGCCCTCGACGACTGGCTCAGCCACGGGGGCTCCCTACCGGACCGCGTGAGTCAGGGCCTGGCAGCGATCACGATCAGGTGATCAGCCTATGAGCGCCTCGACGATGAGCCGCGTCGTGCGCTCGGCTCGTCGCCGCGAGTAAGGGTGGGCGCCGGAGAGGATCGGATACACCACACCGCCGACGATCGCATCCGCAGCCGATTCGGCCGTGGCGGCGCCGATGCCATCGGCGAGCAGCCGGGCCCGCACGCTCTCGTGCAGCGGCGCGCTGAATCCGGCGCGCAGTCTGACGGCGGTGTCCTCGTGTTCCATGCAGGCGACGGTCAGGGTCCGCAACATCGCGGCGCCGCGGGCGGTCGTCAGGCTGGTCACCAGCTTGCCCACCCAGCGAACCAGGTCGGCGGTCAAGTCGCCGGTATGGGATACCGACGCCAGCAGCTGATCGGCGTCCTTGAGCATGACGTCGGCGACCAGCGCCGGGCGGCTGGGCCACCACCGGTAGATGGTCTGCTTGCCCACGCCGGCCCGGGCGGCGACGGCTTCGATGGTCAGACCGTCGAAGCCGCGCTCGAGAAGCAGCTCACGCGTGGCGGTGACGATCGCCGTCCGCGACTTCTCGCTTCGCCGCCTCGGCGTGCTCACCTGGGTGAGATCGCTTGGCATATGGTGATCCTCACTGCCGCGGAGGCCCGCTTTACATAGCCTGACTACCCCCGGTAGTCTGCCACAAGACGAGACGGTCCGTCTTGTAAGTCCCGGAAGGATATCAGTCCGTGCGGCCAACCGTAGTCACCTCTCGGCCGTCATCGTGACCCTGGGACTGAGCCCGGAGCAGCAGGAGCTCAGCGACGCCGTCGGGCAGTTCGCCGGCCGGCACGCCCCCATCGCCGCCACCCGTGACAGCTTCGACGACCTCGCGGCGGGGCGCCACCCCGGATGGTGGGATGCCCTCGTCGGCAACGGCTTTCACGCCGTACACCTGCCTGAAAGCCTGGGCGGCCAGGGCGGCCGGCTGATCGACGCGGCCTGCGTTCTAGAGGCGGCGGGCAAGGCGCTGTTGCCCGGCCCGCTGCTGCCGACGGTCGCCACGGGGGCCGTCGCCTTGCTCGCCGATCCGACACCGGCCGCCGAAGCGCTGCTGCGCGACCTCGCCGCCGGCGTCACCGCGGCCATCGTGCTTCCCGACGACGGTGACTTCAGGGCGCGTGCCGACGGCGGGGGATGGCGGATCACCGGGGCGTCGGAGGTCACCGCGGGCGTGTGCGCGGCGCGAACGGTCCTCGTCGCCGCCCGCGCGGAAGACGACGGCGTGGTCTGGGTGGCTGTCGACAGCGAAAACCCCACGGCGACAGCGGAGCCCGTCAACGGCACCGACCTGGTCGCGGACGCCGGCATCTTGCGGCTCGACGACTACCGCGCGGCCGGCGCGCAGGTACTCACCGGGATCGATCCCGAGCGTGCGCGATGCGTCACGCTGGGCCTGCTGGCCAGCGCGATGGCCGGCATCGTGCAGTGGTGCGTCGAAGCGGTGACCGCGCACCTGCGCATCCGCGAACAGTTCGGCAAGGTGATCGGTACCTTCCAGGCGTTGCAGCACAACGCCGCGATGCTGCTGGTCAGCAGCGAGCTGGCTACCGCGGCGGCCTGGGACGCGGTGCGCGCCGCCGACGAACCGATCGACCAGCACCGCATGGCCGCCGCCGGTGCGGCGGTGATCGCGATCTCACCGGTGCCCGACCTCGTCCTCGACGCGTTGACCATGTTCGGGGCCATCGGGTTCACCTGGGAGCACGATCTGCACCTGTACTGGCGGCGGGCGATCAGCCTCGCGGCCTCGATCGGCCCGGCGAATCGCTGGGCCCGCCGCCTGGGCCAGCTGACCTGCACCCAGCAACGCGACATGTCGGTCGACCTCGGCGACGCGGAATCGCAATTCCGTTCCTGGGTCGCCGAGACGCTGGATGCGGCAATGCAATTGAGCAACGACCAGCCGGCACCGCACGGCGACTACCCGGACCAGGCCTCCGGGCCCCAGCGCACGTTGATGGCCGATGCCGGCCTGATGGCGCCGCACTGGCCGGCGCCCTGGGGCGTCGATGCGGGTCCCCTCAAACAGCTCATCATCGACGAAGAGTTCGCCAAGCGACCGGGGTTGGTCCGGCCGTCACTGAACATCGCCGAGTGGATCCTGCCCTCGGTGCTGGCCGCCGCACCAAAAGAACTGCAAGAGAAGCTGATTCCCCCTACGCAACGCGGCGAGATTCATTGGTGCCAGCTGTTCAGTGAGCCGGGTGCCGGCTCCGACCTTGCGTCGCTGGCCACCCGGGCGACCAAGGTCGATGGCGGTTGGCGGATCAACGGCCACAAGATCTGGACGTCGTTGGCGCAGTACGCCGACCTTGGCGCCCTGCTGGCGCGCACCGACCCCGAAGCCGGCAAGCATCGCGGCATCGGTTACTTCATCATCGATATGCGGTCGCCCGGGATCGAAATCCAGCCGATCAAAACGGCCACCGGGCAGGCGCACTTCAACGAGGTGTTCCTCAACGACGTCTTCGTCCCCGATGAGATGTTGCTGGGCGCCCCCACCGACGGATGGAACCTCGCGATCGCCACCATGGCCGAAGAGCGTTCCGCCATCAGCGGTTACGTGAAGTTCGACAGGGCGGCGGCGCTGCGCCGGCTGGCGGCCGAGCCGGGACCCGACCGCGACGACGCGCTGCGCGCGCTCGGGGAACTCGACGCGTACACCAACGCCATCAAGGCACTGGGTGTACGGGAGACCATCCGGCTGCTCGACGGCCAGGCGTCGGGCCCGGCATCGAGCATCGCGAAGGTGGCGATGAACGTGCTGCTGCGCAGGACATTCGAGGCCACGCTGCGGTTGACCGGACGCGCGGCGATGGTCGCCGACGCCGACCCCGATATCGTGGAGGGCTACCTGCACCTGCCCGCCGAGCTGATCGGCGGCGGAACCCGGGAGATCCAGCTGAACATCATCGCGCAGATGATCCTCGGACTCCCCCGAAAGTAGGATGGCCCATGGGATTAAGCGGAGAAGCGGCGATTGTCGGCTATGTCGAGTTGCCGCCCGAGCGGCTCAACAAGGCCTCGCTCGCGCCGTTCGCGATCGAACAATGGGCGGAACTCTCCGCGGCGGCGCTCGAGGACGCCGGACTGTCCGGCGATGTCGTCGACGGGATCGTTGCGTCGCACCTGGCGGAATCGGAGATCTTCGTGCCCTCCACGATCGCCGAATACCTGGGCGTCGGGGCGCGATTCGCCGAGCACGTCGACCTCGGCGGAGCCAGCGCGGCGGCCATGGTCTGGCGTGCGGCCGCGGCGATCGAACTGGGCATCTGCGACGCGGTCCTGTGTGCGCTGCCGGCCCGGTACATCACCCCCTCGTCGAAGAAGAAGCCCAGGCCGCTGGTGGACGCGATGTTCTTCGGCTCGTCGAGCAACCAATACGGCTCTCCTCAGGCCGAATTCGAGATCCCCTACGGCAATCTCGGCCAGAACGGGCCCTACGGGCAGGTGGCCCAGCGCTATTCGGCCGTCTACGGTTACGACGAGCGGGCGATGGCCAAGATCGTCGTCGATCAGCGGTTCAACGCCAACCACACCGAGGGCGCGATCTGGAAGGACAAGCCGCTCACGGTCGACGACGTCCTGGCCAGCCCGGTGATCGCCGACCCGCTGCACATGCTGGAGATCGTCATGCCCTGCGTCGGGGGCGCCGCGGTGGTCGTCGCCAACGCGGATCTCGCCAGACGCGCGCGCCATCGGCCGGTGTGGATCAAGGGATTCGGCGAACATGTGCCGTTCAAGACGCCGACCTACGCCAAGGACCTGCTGCACACCCCGATCGCGGAGGCCGCTGACACCGCGTTCGCCATGACCCATCTGAGCCGCGAGCAGATGGACATGGTGTCGATCTACGACTGCTACACGATCACCGTGTTGCTGTCGCTGGAGGACGCGGGCTTCTGCCAGAAGGGTAAGGGTATGGAATTCGTTGCCAGCCATGATCTCACGTTCCGCGGTGACTTCCCGCTCAACACCGCGGGCGGGCAGCTGGGCTTCGGTCAGGCCGGGCTGGCCGGCGGCATGCACCACGTCTGTGACGCCACGCGCCAGATCATGGGCCGCGCGGGCGCGGCGCAGGTGGCCGACTGTCACCGCGCCTTCGTGTCCGGGAACGGCGGAATCCTGTCGGAACAAACCACGCTGATTCTCGAGGGGGATTGATCGCAGATGGCCACCTTCGAGCGCCCGATGCCGGTCAAAACCCCTACCAGTTCCCCGTTTTGGGACGCGCTGGCGGAGCACCGGATCGTCATTCAGTACTCGCCCTCGCTGGGAAGCTACGTGTTCTACCCACGGGTGCGGGCGCCGCGCACGCTCGCGGACGATCTGGAATGGCGGGAGATCTCCGGCGTGGGAACGTTGTATTCCTTCACCGTGGCGCGCCGGCCGGTGAGCCCGCACTTCGCCGACGCCGTGCCCCAGCTGCTGGCCATCGTCGAATGGGACGAGGGGCCAAGGTTTTCCACCGAGCTGGTCAACGTCGACCCCGCCGACCTGCGGGTGGGGATGCGGGTGAAGCCGGTGTTCTTCGACTACCCCGAACACGACGTCACGATGCTGCGGTACGCGCCCGCCGACTGATCCTCGCGCGCGAAAGTGCGGCCAGCCGCACACCCCGCGGCAGCGACTATTAGTCGCTACTTTGCCAACGGCAGGGCGCAAAGCGACAGCGTCCCCGACGACGACCCGATATTGCGATACAACCCTTTATCCGCGGCCGCGAACTGGCGAGCGCGGTTGACACTGTGATCGGCGCCATTATCTACTAGTCACTACGGCGGCGAGGAGTTCGGCATGAACAAGGACGATCTGATCCTGATCAGCGTGGACGATCACATCGCCGAGCCCGCGGACATGTTCGACGCGCACGTCCCCGCGAAATACAAGGACCGTGCCCCCCGGGTGGTTATCGAACCCGACGGAATCCAGCAGTGGTATTACGGCGAGGTCCGCGGGCGAAACATGGGCCTCAACGCCGTGGCGGGAAAGCCGCGGGAGATGTACAACATCGACGCCTCCCGCTACGACGAGATGCGGCCCGGGTGCTTCAACGTCGACGAGCGGATCCGCGACATGAACGCCGGCGGTCAGCTGGCCGGCCTGAACTTCCCCAACTTCACCGGGTTCTCCGGGCAGGTCCTCAACCAGGGTCCCGACCGCGAGGTCAACCTGGTGATGATCAAGGCCTACAACGACTGGCACGTCGACGAGTGGTGCGCGGCCTACCCGGGCCGCTTCATTCCCTGCGGCATCCTGCCGCTGTTTGACGTGGCCGAGGCGGCCAAGGAAGTCGACCGGCTCGCTAAGAAGGGCTGCCACGCGGTGACGTTCTCGGAGAATCCAGAGGCGTTGCAAATGCCCAGTATTCACACCAAATACTGGTATCCGCTGTTCGAGGCGGTCTGTGAGAACAAGACGGTGCTGTGCACGCACGTCGGCTCCGCATCGCGCTCTCCGCAGGTGTCGACGGATGCCCCGCCCAGTGTGCAGATGACGGCGTCGTCCATGATGAGCATGTTCACCTTCACCGAGCTGATCTGGGCCGAGTTCTGGGCCGACTTCCCGCAGCTGAAGTTCTCCCTCACCGAGGGTGACGTCGGCTGGATACCGTACTTCCTGTGGCGGGCCGAGCACGTCTACAACCGCCACTCGGGGTGGACGCTGGCCAAGTTCCCGCCCGGTTACAGCGGACCGGCCGACGTGTTCAAGCGGCACTTCTACACGTGCTTCATCAGCGACAAGGTCGGCGTGCGCAACATGGACTGGTTCAACGAGGACATGCTGTGCTGGGAGTCGGACTTTCCCCACTCCGACAGCAACTGGCCGTTCGCGCCGGAGGACGTCATCGCGACCATGGGGCATCTCGACGACTCGGTGATCGACAAGATCACCCACGGAAACGCCATGACCGCCTACTCATTCGATCCGTTCCGGCACGTCCCCAAGGAACACGCCCGCGCCGGGTATCTGCGCGCCCAGGCGACCGACGTCGACGTCGTGACGCATGTGGGGCGGCAGGCGAGCCAGCGTGACCGCGACGCGTGGACCCGGATGACCCAGTTCGCGCTGCAGGCGCAGGTGACGGCGGAAGCTTCTGATATTTCCCGGCGATCCGCCGGGTTCCGGGCCACCACACTGGGCAACTGAACGTGTCACCCCGAGCGCCGTTCGCGGGCTGGCGCGTGCTGGAGTTGTCCAACGGAATCGCGGTGTCCTACTGCGGCAAGATGTTCGCCGACGCCGGCGCCGAGGTGGTGAAAATCGAATCGCCGGAGGGCGATTCCCTACGCGCGCGGTCGGCCGGCGGGCCACCCGGCGCGCTGTTCGGCTATCTGGCCGCGGGCAAGAAGTCGGTGACCAAAAGCCGGCAGGCGGAGATCTCCGCGCTGCTGGCCGGCGCCGACATCGTGCTCACCGACCTGACCGACGGGTGGGCCCTCGACGAGATCGGTTCGGTTACCGGCCCTTCGACCGTGGTGGTCGCCGTGACGCCGTTCGGCACGACGGGCCCCTACGTCGACGATCGATTGGTCGCCAACGAGTTCATCCTGCAGGCCCTGTGTGGCTCGACCGCCGGCCGCGGCTGGCCGGAGGACGAGCCGGTGCAGGCCGGCGGTCAACTCGGTGAGTGGTTGGCGGGCACCTTCGCGGCCGCGGTCGCCGCGGCGACCGCGCGGCATGCCGCGCGTAGTGGCCGCGGGGAGGTGATCGACGTGTCGACGTACGAGGCGATGGTGGTCGCGATGGGTGGCCTGTCCGCCATGTCGGCCAGCGTGCTGGGCGCGGATTCCCTGCTGGGACGGCGCAGTTTGGAACTGCCGTCGATCGTTCCCACGGCCGACGGCATGGTCGGGTTCTGCACCATCACCGCGCAGCAGTTCCAGGACTTCCTGGTGCTGATCGATCGCGCCGATCTCCTCGACGACGCCGAGCTGGCGTCGTTCGACGGCCGTGTCGCCCGCCGTGACGAGTTCGTCGGCATGGTCACGCAGTGGACCCAGTCCCGCACCACGCAGGAGATCGTCGACCTCGCGGTCGCTTTCCGAATCCCGGTCGCCCCCATCGCCACACCCGAGATGTTGCCCACCATCGACCATTTCGTGGAGCGCGGCGTGTTCGCCGAGTCCGATGCGGGCGTGTTGCGGCCCAGGGTGCCATATCGCAGCGACGCGATGGCGACCAGGCCGCCCGGGCGGGCGCCGCTGCTCGGTGCGGACGACGGCGGCGTTCACTGGCCGCCACGGCCTGCCCCGCCCCCGGGGGCCGACAACGACGCGCTCCCGCTGGCCGACACGCGGATCACCGATTTCACCGCCTTCTGGGCGGGGCCGGTCGCCACCCAACTGCTGGGCGCCCTGGGTGCAGACGTGATCAAAGTCGAGGGTGTCCGCCGGCCCGACGGGATGCGGTTCTCCGCCGGGCGCCCACCCAGCTGGGACCAATGGTGGGAGTGGGGTCCGGTCTTCCTGTGCAGCAACAGCAACAAGCGCGGCGTCAGCGTCGAGCTCAGCACCGACGCGGGACGGGCCGTCGCGCTGGAGCTCATCGCCGCAAGTGATCTCGTCATCGAGAACTTCTCGCCCCGGGTGATGACGAACTTCGGTTTGGGCTGGGATGCCGTGCGCGCGGCCAACCCTCGCGCCGTGATGGTGCGGATGCCCGCATTCGGTCTCGACGGGCCGTGGCGCGACCGGGTGGGTTTCGCCCAGACGATGGAGCAGGCCACCGGCATGGCGTGGATGACCGGACACGCCGACGGCCCTCCGGTGATTCCCCGCGGTGTGTGCGACCCGATCGCGGGCCTGCACGCGGCCTTCGCCGCCGTGGCGGCACTGGTGGTGCGCGACCGCGACGGAACCGGGATGCACGTCGAATCGACGATGGTCGAGGCGGCGCTGAACGTGGCCGCCGAAATGCTGGTGGAGTACTCCTGTAACGGAATTGAGATGCGCCGCAACGGGAATCGAGGCCCCGGCGCCAGGCCCCAGGGGGTTTACCGCTGCCGGGGGGAGGACGACTGGGTGGCGCTGGCCGCGGTGGACGACGCCGCCCGCGCGTCCCTGGCCAGGCTGCTGGTCCAACCGGATCTTCGCGCCGGTGACTGGCTGGAGCACCCGGACGAAATCGACAAGCTGATCTCCGACTGGACGGCGGGCCGGTCGGTGGCCGAAGCGGTCGAGGCGCTGCGCGGCGCCGGGGTGGCCGCGGCGCGCGTCACGCCGGCCCCGGACCTCCTGCGCGACCCGCACCTGCACGCGCGCGGTTTTTGGGAAACCGTCGACCACCCGGTCGCCGGTTCTTTCCTGTGCACCGGAATGCCGTTCGCATTCCTCGGTCGGCCGCGGCGCTGGATCCGCCGGGTGCCGCCCCTGTACGGCCAGCACACCGGCGAGGTCCTGACGGACCTGCTGGGGCGCAGCGCAGAAGAGTTGTCCGCGTTGCGGCAGTCGGGGGCCATCAGCGCGCGGCCGGCGGGCCTCTGACATGGCGGTCACCCTCTGCGTGCCGCCCCGCCCCGGCGAACTGTGTGCACCGGTGCGATTTTTGGTGCGCGAGGACTCGGTGGTGATGGAACTGACCGCCCGGCACCGCATCACCGGCGTCGAATGGGACGAGCACGAGCGCGCGGTGGCGATGGTCGTCGAGATCACCGACCCGCAGACGGCGCGTCCGGTGGACGTGCGGATCGATGTGGTCGATGCCGGCGCGGCGCCCGCCGACGCCCGAACCACGACGATCGGGACCATCACCCGCGACGGGCGACCGTACGACGTCGTCGGCACCTACCTCGGCGTCGTGGCGGACGAAAACTAACGCGAAGGATCACGGAAGTGGCAGGCACAACACGCACCGCGGCGATTGTCGGCGTGCACAACACCCGGCAGGGCCGCCGCCTGGACGGCGAGACCTCACGCAGCCTGGCACTGGCGGCCATCCGTGGCGCACTCGACGACGCGGGCCTGCGCCTCGAAGACGTCGACGGGATCAGCGCGGGGCCACTGTCCACCTCGCTCATCTACGACCTCCGCCTCGGCCCGGCCTGGCAGGGCCTCGCCTTCGGCGTCGGCATGATCACCGAGGCTGTCACCGCCATCGAACACGGCATGGCGGACGTGGTGGTGCTGGTGGCCGCCCAGGCCGGCGAGTACCGCGACCACGAGGCGACGGCGCCGTGGACCCGGCCCGAGAACGAATTCGTCGCGCCGTGGGGCATGTTCACCACCGCCGAGTTCGCGCTCATCGCGCGCCGCCACATGCACACCTACGGCACGACGCGCGAACAACTCTCGATCGTGGCCGCGACCATCCGCAACAACGGATCGCGCAATCCCGAAGCCGTCTACTACCGACGCGGACCCTTCGCGCCCGACGACATCACCGCATCCCGGCCCATCGCCGACCCGTTTCACCTCCTCGACTGCGCCACCACCTCCGAAGGCGGATGTGCACTGGTCGTGGCCAACGTCGAAAAGACCGATCCCGCAAGCCAACCCATCTATGTGCTGGGCAGCGGCGCCGACTTCCACGGCCCGTCCTACCAGCACCCGCCGGCGTGGGACCTCACCGGGCGACGCGACCGACATGTAAACGGTGTGGTCGGCAGGCGTGCGGCCGAGCGCGCGTTCGACCACGCCGGGCTGCGGCCCGCCGATGTCGACGTGCTGGAACTCTACGATCCGTTCTCCTTCGAAATCATCCGCCAGCTCGAGGCTTTCGGGTTCTGCGGCGAAGGCGAGGGCGGACCGTTCGTCGCCGACGGCCACATCGCCATCGACGGCAGCCACCCCATCACGACCGATGGAGGAACCATGTCGTTCAGCCACGCGGGCTCCAATCCGCAGATGATGCAGCGGGCCGTCCGCGCCGTCCAGCAGCTACGCGGCCAGGCGGGCGAGCTTCAGGTTCCCGACGCGCACATCGCGTTGTGCAGCAACGGGGGAGCGGGGGCCTTGTTCACCACACTGCTGATTCTGGGAGACGAACCGCTGTGACTTCCGAAGCTTTGCGCCCGCAAACCGGCCCCGTGCCCCACGCGAGTAGCCACCTCAGCGTTCCGTTCTGGGAGGGCTGCCGGTCCGGCGAATTGCGGTATCAGCGCTGCGAGGCCTGCGGCCTGGCGAACTTCCCGCCGACCGAGCATTGCCGCCAATGCCTTTCGGCGCAGGTGCGTTGGGAGCGCAGCGCCGGACAGGGCGACATCTACAGCTGGACGGTGGTTCACCGTCCGGTGACTGCGGAATTCGAACCGCCCTACGCGCCTGCGATCGTCACGCTTGACGAGGGCTACCAGATGTTGACCAACGTCGTCGGGGTAGCCCCGGAGGATTTGCGGATCGGCATGCGCGTGCGGGTGCAGTTCCACGCCGTCGGGCCCGACGTCACGCTGCCGTACTTCACCGGCCAGAAGTAGGCCAGTCGTGAGCCCCCGGCGCACCAGCAACGGCCTCCCGGTAACCGCCTACCTCGTGCTGGGTGTGCTGGCCGCCAATGACGAGCAGCTCACCGCCGGTGAGATCAAAATGCGCGCCGAGTTGTCGGTGGGCCACTTCTACTGGTCTCCGTCGGTCAGTCACGTACGGCGCGAGCTGAACCGCTTGTTGGCTCGCGGCATGGTGAGCGAAATCGGCGCCCAATCCGGCAAGCGGGCGATCACGCTCTACGAGACCACCGATGCCGGGCTCGACGCACTACGCCGGTGGGTGCAGCACTTCCCGGGCGAGGACCAGGTCGTCATCAAGCACCCCGTCATCCTCAGAACCTGGCTCGCCCGTGGCGAGGACCCCGAACACATCGTCGACACGTTGGACCGGCACCTCGAGGCGACCCGGGCGCGGCTGGACGAGGCGTTGTGGTCGCGGCAGCGGTCGCGTGAACTCGGCATCAGCGACGACCCGGACCAGCGCTTCTCGTTGGCGGTGCTGGACTACGCGATCCGCGGCTTGTATGCGGAGATCTCCAACATCGCGCAGTTGCGTGACGAGATCGCCGCCGGCACAACGCGGGATCCGGTCAGGCGGGTGCGACGGTCGAAGGGCCAGATCCGCCGGCGGGTGTCGGGGAGTCAGAGGTAGGCGTCGCGACGGCATAGGCGGTCCCGCGTGGTTGGCGTTCCCACAGCACTTCCCCCGCCGCGATATTCGTTCCTTCGGCGATCAGCTGACGCTTGAGCACTTTGTGGGTGGCGGTGCTGGGCAGGTCGGTGGCGATGCGGACGTAGCGCGGGCGGGCCTTGGGGGACAGGTCCGGCTGCGCGTCGAGGAACGCTTCAAAGGAATCGGCGTCGAGGGTGTGCCCTTCGTTGAGTACGACCGCGGCCATCACCTGGTCGCCGACGCGCTCGTCGGGAACGGCGTACACCGCGACTCGGTTGATTGAACTGTGCCGCAACAGGATCCGCTCGATCGGCGCGGCGGCGAGGTTCTCCCCGTCCACCCGCATCCAGTCGGCCGTGCGGCCGGCCAGGTATATCCAGCCGTCGGAGTCGCGGTAGGCGAGGTCGCCGGACCAGTACATGCCGTGGCGCATGCGTTCGGCGTTGGCGTCCGGGTCGTTGTAGTAGCCGGTGAAGAAACCCGAGCCGGCCGTGTTGACCAACTCGCCCACGGCGTCGTCGGCGTTGACTAGGGCGCCGTCGGCGTCGAAGCGGGCGACCGCACACTCGGTGACGGTGTCGCTGTTGTAGATCGCCACCCCGTCGATCCCCTTGCCGATCGAGCCCTTCGGCGTGCCGGGTTCGCGGATCACGATGACCGCGTTCTCGGTGGAGCCGAAGCCGTCCTCGACCTGCACGCCGAAGCGCCGCGCGAACTCCTCGATGTCCTTGTCGTTGGCCTCATTGCCGAACGCGACCCGCAGCGGGTTGTCGGCGTCGTCGTCGCGTTCTGGCGTGGCCAGAATGTAGGCGAGCGGCTTGCCCACGTAGTTCATATACGTTGCGCCGTAGTGGCGGACGTCGTCGAGGAAGCTGCTCGCCGAGAATTTCGCCGGCACGATCGCGGCGCCGGAGACCACCGCGGGCGCCCACCCCGCGACGACCGCGTTGGAGTGGAACAGCGGCATCGACACGTAGCAGGTGTCCTGCTCGCAGAGCGCGAAGCGCTGGACCAGGTTGACGCCGGCGAACGTCGCCATCAGGTGTGACACCTGCACCGCCTTGGGGTTTCCGCTCGTTCCCGACGTGAAGATCATCATGAACGGGTCCATCGCGGTCACTTGCCGGTGCGGCGCGAGTTCGCCGGCGTCCTTGACAAATTCGGTCCACTGCGGCGTCGAGGTGTCGAGGATCTGCGTTCCCTCGAGGTCCAGGCCGTCGAGCAGCGGGCGGTGTTCGGCGTCGGTGATGAGGAACTGGCAATGGGCGCGCCGCACGTCGGCCGCGAGCGCCTCGCCGCGCCGGGTGGTGTTCAGGCCGCAGAGGACGTAGCCGCCGAGGCCGGCCGCCGCCATCTGGCTCAGCATCTCCGGTTTGTTTCCCAGCAGGGCGCCCACGTGCATCGGCCGGTCTCGGTCGGCGGCGGATATCAGGGCCGCCGCGCGCGCCGCCGAACCCGCCAGGTACTGACTCCAACTCCACTGCAGGGCGCGGTGTTTGACCGCGACCCCCGGATCGGACAAGCGCCTCCGCAGCAGCGCCTGAATCGTTTCGTCAGTCATCGGTCTCAAATCACCTTCGCTATGCCCGGCCTTCTGCGAGACGAGACGGTCCGTCTTATGGTAGCGGCGGCCGGGCGCCGTCTCGTTATCCGCCCACCATCATCAGGCCGCCATCGACCGCCAGCAGCTGCCCGGTGATGAATCCCGAACCGGGCCCGGCCAGAAAGACCAGCATCGGGCCGAGATCCCGCGCGGGATCCCCCAGCGTCCCGCCCAAGGGAATCATCATCTGCATCTGCTGGTCGATGAACGCACTCGCGTCGGGGCCGAGGAACTCGCGCAGCCGGTCGGCGCCGGCCGTCTGCACCGCCGGCGCCAGCGCGTTGACGGTGACCTTGTCCGCCGCCCACGCTTTGGCGGCCGACCGCGTCCATGCCTGGACCGCACCCTTGGTGGCTGCGTAGACGGCCGAGATCGGGCTGCCCATCACGGCTTCCGACGAGCCGAAGTTGATAATCCTGCCGCCCTTGGGGTCCTGGTCTTTCATGACGGCGTAGGCGGCCTGATTGGTGAGGATGGTCGCCTTGACGTTGGTGTCCAACAGGAACGAGATCTCGTCGACGCCGATGTAACCGGGAATCCCGGCCTGCCACAGCCCGGCGGCGTTCACCAACACGTCGAGTCCGCCCAGGCCCTCGGCGGCTTGTCGCACCATCGCCGAGACGGCGTCGGCGTCGCGCACGTCGCACTGCAGCCAGCTGGCCGTGACGCCGTCCGGCGGCGGGGTCTGGTGATAGGTGGCGGCGATCTCGGCGCCGGCCTCGCTGAGAGCTCCCACGGCGGCCGCACCGATGCCGGTCGCTCCGCCGGTGACCAGGATCCGCCGGCCCCGCAGCGGTGGCGTCGTATCTGACATGCGCAAGACGCTACCGCCGGCGGGGCGGGCGGTTACGTGCGCACCGCGATCGTCGACAACAGGTCGGCGAGCCGGTCCGGCTGGTCGATCATCGAGAAGGTCCTGGCGCCGCCGATGACCTCGAGGCGGGCGTTCGGGATGGTGGCGGCCAGGCGGGCCCCGTCCTCCTGCTCGAAGAACACGTCGTCGGCCGACCAGGCGATGAGGGTGGGCTTGTCGAACTCGGGCAGGCGGGCGGCCACCCCCGTCGTCACCTCCGCGCGCATCGACAGCGTGAACTGGCGCAAGTCTTCGGCGATGCGGGGGTCCGATAGCCCCGGTCGCACCCACGCCTCGGTGAGGTCGTCGATGTTGCGGTGCGCCAACCCGTCGAACGCGCGCTTGCGCGCCGCCGGCACTCGCATGGCCTGGGAAACCGCCCGGAACGTCGTCTTCGACTTGGCCGCCAGGATCACCGGCTTGAGGATCGGCGGCGGAAAGTGTTCGAACGCATCGCAACTCGTGAGCACCAGGGCGCCGAGCCGCTCGGGGTGGTGCACGGCCACGAGTTGGGTGACGACCCCGCCCGTGTCGTTGCCCACCAGCACCACGTCCTCGAGGTCGAGCGCGGTCAGCACCTCGGCGACCATCCCCGCGACTCCGGTGATGGTCCGGTCGGCGCCGCGGCGCAACGGCTCCGGATGCGCGCCCAGCGGCCACGTCGGGGCGATGCACCGCAGCCCGCGGTCGGCCAGGCGTTCGCTGACCTGGCGCCACAGCTGGCCGCCCATCATGTACCCGTGCACGAAAACGACCGGCCGGCCGCTTTCGGGTCCGATTGCTTCGTAATGGATGGCTCCGGCACTAATGTCGATCGTCGACATAGAGAACTCCTACCTCGGGATACATTTACAAACAGGCTGTCTGTTCGTAAGTTACCAACAGGTTGTATGGAAAGCAAGAGACGGACTCAGGAAGAGCGCTCCGCGGCGACCCGCGACGCGCTGATCGCCGCCGCCCGCAAGCTGTGGGGGCTACGGGGTTACGCGGAGGTCGGAACCCCGGAGATCGCGGCCGTCGCGGGAGTTACGCGCGGCGCGATGTACCACCAATTCGCCGACAAGGCGGCGCTTTTCCGCGAGGTCGTCGAGGCGGTTGAGCGGGACGTGATGGCGCGGATGGGCACCCTGGTGGCCGAGTCGGGTGCGACGACACCGGCGGACGCGATCCGTGCGGCGGTCGACGCGTGGCTGGAGGTTTCCGGGGATCCGGAGGTGCGTCAGCTGATGTTGCTGGATGCCCCGAGTGTGCTGGGCTGGGCCGGTTTTCGCGACGTCGCGCAGCGGTACAGCCTGGGCATGACCGAACAGTTGATCACCGAGGCGATCCGGGCCGGCCAATTGGCCAAGCAACCGGTGCGGCCGTTGGCGCACGTGCTGATCGGTGCGCTCGACGAGGCGGCCATGCTCATCGCGACCGCCGAGGATCCGAAACGCACGCGCCGCGAGACGCGGCAGGTGCTGCACCGGCTGATCGACGGCATGCTTGCGGGGTCATGAAGCGCTGAACCGATGGGGCCACCAGCTCCGCTCGCGTAAGAGCGTCGCGATAGCGGGAACGGTGAGCGTGCGAACGACGAACGTGTCCAGCAGCAGCCCGCAGCCGATCACGAATCCGGCCTGGACCATCATGTCGAGTGATCCGATCATGAGGCCAAACATGCTGGCGGCGAAGATCAGGCCCGCCGAGGTGATCACGGAGCCGGTACTGGTGACGGTGCGAAGCACGCCGACACGCATGTTGCCGGCGGACTCCTCGCGTAGGCGGGAGATCACCAGCATGTTGTAGTCGGCGCCGACCGCGATCAACAGGATGAAGGCCAGGAGCGGGACGGGCCAGACGATGGCGTGGCCGAAACCGTACTGGAACAACAGCACTCCCAGGCCCAAAGCGGCGAAATAGTTCAGTACGACGGTGCCCAGCAGGTAGAGCGGGGCGACCACGGAACGCAGCAGCAGGATCAGGACGACGCCGACGACCAGCAGGGTGGCGGTGGCCAGCCGGGTGAAGTCCGCGGACAGCATGTGTTGGAGGTCGGAATTGACGGCGGTGAAGCCGGCCATGGAGATGGAGGTGCCTTCCAGCGAGGTGTTGGGCCGGGCGGCGTTCGCCACGTCGGTGATCTTGCGGTCCAGGGCCATCGCGTCAGCGGAGTAGGGGTCGTATGAGGATGTGACGGCGAATCGGGCGGTGCGCCCGTCGGAAGAAATGAAATGCCTTGCCAGGTCGCTGAATTGGCGATTCTCAAATGTCGTCGGAGGCAGGTAGAACCCGGAGGCGGCGTCCGATCCGGAGGTGGCGCGAGCGGCGTTCTGCAGCTGGGCGGCGATCTGGCTCATGCCCCCGAGTAGCCGAATGTTGCTGTCGGCGAGGGTATGTACCCCGCCGGCCAGTGCCTGGGCGCCCGACGCGAGCCGGCTGACGCCGCCTTGCAGGCGGTGGATGTTGCCGATCAGGTCTGCGGGGTCGCCGGTCGCGCCGACCGTCCGCTGCATTGTGGTGGCGGCGTTTTGGACATCGGTGAGTGTGCCGGCAAGGGTGGCGGTTTGGCTGAACTGATCGCTGAGCCCGGCAACCTGGTCGAAGAATCCACCGTTGCGCAGTGTGACGAGTACTCGGGTTTCGTCGCGCAGTTGCGCGCACTGCGGCGTGGTGGCGCACCAGGGTGAGGCATTGAGGCCTTCGACGAGTGGTTCGATCGCCGCAATGGCGGCGGCGGCTTGTTGGGCCAGGGGCCGCAAACCCGCGCCGGTGTGCACGGCTTGATCCACGGCCGGTGCCGTGGCGTTGAGTTGTTGCAGCAGGGGCCGCGCGCCCTGCAGCTGTTGACCTCTGCTTCCGGTTTGGTTCAAGAGATCGGTCAGCGGTGTGAGCGCACGCCGCAGCGTGGTGTCGAGTTGGCCCAAGCCGGCCGCGAGTTGGTCGGCACCGTTGGTGAGCTTGGCGAGGTCGTCCCTATGGGCTTCGCCATCGGCAACGGCACCGGCCATCTTGTCGCCGATTTGCCCGTTCTGCCAAGACAATTGCGCTTGATCGAGCCGGTTCCCGGTCGGACGGGTGACACCCGAGACGCGAGCGACTCCGGGTAGCTGGGCCACCCGCGAGGCCAGCGCGTCGAGGTCGGCGAGGCCTTTGGCGGTCCGCATGTCGGTGCGGGATTGCACAAGCAGAAATTCGTTGATGACGGTGTCTTTGGGGAAGTGCCGATCCAACAGCTGGTAGCCCTGATTGCTGGCGGTGCTCGCGGGTTGTCCCTTGCGGTCGTCGTAGCTGATCGTCATGGTGGCCACGACGCCGGCCAGGGCCAGCAAGACCACCAGGCTCGCGGCCAGCACCGGCGTTGGTCGTCGTACCACCATGACGGCGATCCGGTTCCAGTACTGGCGCGATAAGTCGGCGCGCGGCTCGGCGATGCCGCGTTTTGCCGCCAGCGCCAATAGCGGCGGGAGCAGCGTGACGGTGGCCAGGAATCCGATCAGCACGGCAATGGCACATGCGGGACCAACACCTTGAAAGACACTCAGGCGAGCGAACACCATGGAAGCCAGCGCCAGGGCAACCGTCGCCGCTGAAGCCAAGATGACGCGCCCGATGCTGCCGCAGGCATGAATGATGGCCCGTTCGGGGGCGTTTCCATGCCGTCGTTGTTCGTGATAGCGGCTGATCAGAAAAACGCTGTAGTCGGTGCCGGCGCCCAACAGAACCGCGGTCATGAACGCGATGGTGAATTGCGATACCGGAACGCCGAATTCGCCGAGAGCCGACAGAACGCCTCGGCCGACGGCCACGCTCGCGCCGATCACCAATAGCGGCAACAGGGCGGTGGCCACCGACCGGTATATGAGCAGCAGGATGAGCCCAATGAGGGCGGCGGTCGCGATCGAGATGACGAGCAGCTCATGCTCGCCGGAGCCGATCTGATCACGGAATGTCGCGGCCGGGCCGGTGACGTAGGCGATGGTCGATGACCCGTTGACGACGGAGGAGACGTGCGCGCGCACGGCGTCGACAGACTCGGCTGCCTTGGGGTCGCCCAGTGTGCCGGCGATCCCGATGGGCAGGAACCACGCCTTTCCGTCTTCGCTTACCGCGCGGCTTCTGGTGGTCGGCTCGGCGAGTAGATCTTGCACCAGCAGAACGTGAGTTCTGTCGGCGCGCAGCGCGACCACGAGGGCGTCGTAGCGTTGCCGCGCGTGTGGGGTCAGCCCGGCGGGGTCTTCCATCGCGATGACGATCGAGGTCTTCGCGCCCCGCTCGTCGAACGCCGCCGCCATGCGATCAAGCGCTTGAAACGACGGCACGTCACCGGGCAAGAGCTGGACCGACTGCTGGCGCACGACCGTCTCCAGCTGTGGGAAGGCGACTGCGAGGATCGCCGCCACGCCGATCCATGTGCCGATCACCCATGCGCTGCGCCGGACGGCAAGTCCGCCCAACGCGGCAAGGCGCGCACTGTATTCACCGGTGCGCTCAAGCTGGGGTTCGGCCCGTCGCGTCGCGCCAACCAAACCCGTTCCCGAAAAGATCTTTCGTTGCACCGCTCCCCCTATGATTGGTTGGTGAAGCAGTTCACCAAACCATATTGGTGAGATCCTTCACCAAAGTGGGATGCGGGCGCAAGTCCGCGAGTCAGACGACAATGGAGTGAAGCCTGAATGGCAGTGCACCGTGGCCTAACCCCTGATCAGCGGCGTGAACAGCGCCGCGGGCAGCTCATCGACGCTGCTTTCGACACGATCGCCGAGCATGGGGTGAACAATCTCCGGGTGCGGGCCGTCAGCGCAAGCGCGGGGCTCAACGACCGCTACTTCTACGAGAGCTTCCGCGATTGCCACGAGTTGCTGATCGCGACTTTCGAAGACCAATTCAGCCGCGCGTTGATGGGGATCATGGCAACGGTCGCGGAGTCACCGCACGAACTCGAGGCCCGCGCCCGCGCCGTCATCGAGTTCGCGTTCGGCTTCATCGACGAGGATCCGCGGCGCCCGCGGCTGCTGATCGAGCTGCAAACGGCCGAAGCGCTCGCCGGGCGTCGGGACGAGGTGATCGACGTTCTCACCCAAGTCATGGTCGGACAGGTACGGGCACTGCTCGGTGCGGCCGCCGGCACCGATGACAACGTGATGCTGACCGCGCTGACGGTGGTCGGCGGCCTTCTTGAGCTGGTCACCCAGTGGTACCGACGCCAAATCAAGGTGAGTCGACCTCAGCTCATCGAGTTCATGACGGCGCTGGTGGTGACAACGACGGACATCGCCGGCGCCCTCGAACGCCGACTCACCGCGGAGGATCGTTAGTCACCGCGAACGGCGGCGACGCCCGCGATGACGCCCTGGATGAGCCGGTCGAGATGGTCGGCGCTGTCGACGGCCGGTTGCCCCGCGACGAACGTCAGCATGATCCCGTTGATGAAAGCCAGCGTGGCGATCGCCTGGTCCTCGATCAACGCGGGCGCGGGCGCGCTCTCCGCGGGATGCCATTGGGTGACGACGTCGCGGGCCAGGGTGTAGAGCATCTCTAAATTTTTAGAGATTGGGCACGCCTAGCGGTGGTTCTGGGCGAAGAACTGCCAGATGGTGTCGGTGGCATCCAGCGCCGTCGAGGGCGGCGGGATACCCGCGAGCTTCTCGGCGAGGGGGCTGGGTTCACCGCCCGGCCATTGATGGCCTGCGCCGGCCACCGAGATCAACTCGACCGTGCGTCCGTCCGCGCAGCCGGCGATTTGCGTGGTCACGTCGCCGGTGGTGCTCGAGTTCGGCGCTCCGCACGCGTCAATCGCGCGCCAGGTGGCATTGACGGACTGCGCCGACGGCCCGTCGACGCGGGCAGTTCCGTTGAGCGCGAAGGCTTTTCCGGGACCGCCGTCGTAGGGCACCCGGTCGTCGGCCGTGCCGTGGATTTGCAGCACCGACGCGCGCCGTGCTTGGGAGCAGTCGGTCAGCAGCGTGCCCGCCACCGGGGCGATCGCGGCGAACACGTCCGACTGGCAGCCGAGCCGGAGCGCCATCATGGCCCCGTTCGACATGCCGGTGACATAGACGCGCGCCCGGTCGATGGGCAACGCTTGCTCGATGGCGCCGACCATGGTCGTGATGAAGCCGACGTCGTCGGCGCCGACGCGCTGCGGTTCGCCGCAGCACGTCCCGGCGTTCCACGCGCGGTTGATGCCGTCGGGGTAGGCGACCAGGAAATGCCCGGCGTCGGCCTCGGTGTCCCAGTGGTAGGCGCGCTCCGCCTGCTGGCCCGTGCCGAAGCCCCCGTGCAGCATCACCACCAGAGGGGCCGCATCGGTGAGTCCCTGCGGCCGGTACAGGTGATAGGTGCGGCTCACGCCGCCCGACTCGACGCTCTGGGTGGACTGCCCGACCGGGATCGATTGCGAGCCGGGCGTTCCCAGCGCATGGCCGCCGCCCAGGCAGCCGCCGAGCACGGCGGCCAGGACGGCGATGAGGCAGACGCTGACGACCCGGGCGCGGCGCGATCGCATGACGCCATCGTGGCAGCCAATACGAATTTTGACAAGTTACTTGTCAATCGCGGTGAGGGTGGCACACTCTTCGCATGCGACGCCCTCTGCATCCGGACTGGCAACCCACCGTTCCCGCGCTGGTGAACCTGGTGGCCGCGTCCGGGGCGCCACGCTTGCGGGCGGCGTTTGCCGCGGCGGGACTCGACGGGATCCGCCCGGGGCAAGCGGTCGCGCTCGTACCGTTGGCGGCCGGTGGCCTGCACGCGTCGGATCTGGCCGATCGGCTCCAAGTGAGCCGGCAGGCGGTCGCCCAGGCGATCACCGGACTGGAGCGACATGGCTACGTCACCCGAGTCCCCAACCCGCTGGATGCGCGGGCCCGAATCATCGAGCTGACGCCACGCGGCCGGCAAGCGTTGCGGGTAATGCGCTCTAGCGCAGTCGAATTGGAGCGGCAGTGGGAGCAGGCCCTAGGCCGTCAGCGATTGGCTGCGCTACGTGAGACCTTGCAGATGTTGCTCGCGGCTCAGACCGAGGCGGCGGGGGAATAGCCGCCGCCGGAAATTCCCATGTCTTGATCGTCGCCGACGGCCTAGGCTCGACCCAAGACAGTGAACAGGAGTCGCCGTGCCCATCTTCATGGTCGAGCGCAACTTTGCCGAGGAACTGGAGCCCGGCCTCGAGGTTGCCGACGGTATCAATCGGATCAACGACCTCGAGGGCGTTCGCTGGATGTACTCGTTCCTGTCGGCCGACAAGCGGAAGACGTACTGCCTGTATGAGGCGCCGTCGCCGGAGGCCATCAGGTCCGCGGCGGCGCGCGCCGGCCTTCCCGCCGACTCCGTCGTCGAAGTGAAAGAGCGCCTGATGCCGGACGGGGCGCTGTCCGACATCTGAGGGCGCTAGCCGAGAAGCTCGTGGTCGGCCGCGTACATCGCCGCCTGCGTGCGGTTGGCGGCGCCGGTTTTGATCAGGATGTTGCGCACGTGGTTCGCGGCGGTGTTGGTGCTGATGAAGAGGCGCTCGCCGATCGCGCGATTGCTCAACCCCTCGGCGAGCAGCCGCAGCACCTCCACCTCCCGTTCGGTCAGGCCGTCCGGACCCACGGGACCCGCGGCCAGCACCGAAGCCGCCAGGTCGACGACGCGGGCCTGCCCGATCGCAGCGGCGATGGCGCGCGCCTCGTCGGCCAGCCGCCGGGCGTCGTCGGTGCGACCACACGACGCGGCGAACAACGCGTGCCGGGCCAGCGTCTCGCTGACATGCACCACCGAGCCCATCCGGCGGTCCATCTCGATTGCGGCGGCGAAGTGCCGCTCGGCAGCGGCACCGTCTCCGCAAAGCGCCGCCATCCGGGCCAGATATCGGTCGGCGCTGCCGAACAGCGCGACGAACTGGCCGGCCACCAAATTCTTTCCGGCATAACGCGAGACGAATGGGCGCAACGCGTGGACCGCTTCGCGCTGGGAAAGCCCTAACGCCGCCTCGACCATGAACACCAGCTCCATCGGCCACTGCGCATCCTCTAGGCGGTCGCCGAGGTTGCGGTTGAGCAGTTGATTGAGCGCACGGTTCATGCCGCGTTCGCACTGCAACTCGGTGTACAGGGCAAGCAGCCCGGGCACCCAGCGGCCGGCGAACGTTTCACTGCCGTCGATGAAGCCGCCGAACCTTTTCAGGTCGCCGGTTTCGCGGCGGATCATGAACATCTGGACCCCGTTCGAGCCCTCGGTGTCGTCGGTGCCGAACAAATCGCCTGTGCGCAAGGCGATGTCGGCCCATCGTTCGGCGCCGGTGAAGTCGCCGCGCAGGTAGGCCAACGCTTGTTCGATGCACGCGCCGACAAAGCCGAAGGCGGGCTGACCGCAGCTTTGGGCCGCACGCCGCATGTCGGCTGTCGCGGCGGCCAGGCCGTCGGGCCGGCCGGCCAGGTAGCTGACCATGGCGTGGAAGTGTGACGCCGCACCCAACGACTCGTAGTCGCGGCGCGATAGCGCCATGTGCGATACCTCGGCGGCACGCTCCGCCTGGATTTCACTCATCTCCGGGGTGAGGCCCTGCCACAGGCTCGTCTTCAACGTGTGCAGCAGCACCGCCTCGTCGCCGACGGCCCGCGCGCGCTCGATCGCGTCGGCGCCGACCTCGCGGGCCCGCTCCGCCTCGCCGGCGAAGGCCAGCGCGCGCCCGAAACTGCCGAGCGCCTGCACATAGCGTGGGTCATCGGCTTGCAGCCCGCACGATTCCAGGGCTGACGCCAGCAGGTCGGCCGCCTTCGAAGTCGACTGGCCGGGGCGCCAATTCGCTTCCTCGTAGCCGACGGCAGCCTCCAGCCGCATCAGCGGGTCGTCCATCGCGCCGATGCGTTCGTAGATGGTCCGCGCCCGCACGAAGGAGCCGGCGCGCACGTGGTTGGCGGCCGCGTCGAGGTGCAGCCTGGCCCGCTCCGCGAGGCTGAGCTCGGGAAGCGAGGCGGCCCGCTCGAACCACTTGGCCGCGTCCTCATAGGCCAGGCTGTGCTCGGCCATCCGGGCCGCCCGGCGCGCATAGCGCAACGCCTGCTCGTGGTAGCCCAGTACGTGCGCCATCAGGAAGTGGTTGGCCAGACGGGGGACGAGCGACGGGTCGCCACGTCCCTCGAGCGCCTCGGCTGCGCGCGCGTGCATGATCCTTAACCGCGATGCCGCCATCCCGCCGAGCACCGATTCCCGGGTCAGCGCGTGCACGAACGCGAACTCGTCATCCGAGTCGTGCACCGCGCGGACCAGCCCGACCGCCTCGGCCGAATCGATCGCCGCCAACGTCGCGGCGACCTCCGCCTCGCAGGTCGAGATGAGCGCCGGCAGGTCGAACGTCTGGCCCAGCACCGCCGCCTGCTCGATGACCGCCCGTACGCCGGCCCCCAGCCCGGCGAGGCGGCGGGCGATGGCGTCTCCGATGGACCCGGGGACCGTATGCTGCGTGCCCAAAGTGGCCAGCCCGCCGCGGATTTCGAGGTCATTGACCAATTCGGTGAGGAAAAACGGATTCCCGCCGGTCCGCTCGCGCAGCAGGGCGGCGGCTGTGCGCACCGACGCCGGGGCCAGCTGCTGGGTTCGTGCGACGAACTCGGCGATCGCCTCGGTGTCCAGGCCCGCCAGGTCCAGGCGCCGCACCCCGTCGAACCGGTGCAGCTCGGCCAGCCGGGTGGCCAGGTCGTCGGACCGGTCGGGCTCGGTCGTGCGGAACGTGACCACCACCAACATGCGCACATCGGCGCAGCCGATCAGCACGTGCTCGAGCAGCGCGAGCGTGGGGAGCTGCGCCCAGTGCAGGTCGTCGAGGATCAGCGCGATCGGGCGATCGACGGCCAAACGCCGCAGGAAGCCGGTCAGCGCGTCGAACAGGGCCTGCCGCGCCGACCCGACGTCCGGGGCCGGACCGCCGTCGGGCAAATGTCGAAAGACTTCCGACGAGAGCCGTCGCAGCTGCGGCCCCGCGTCGCTCAACGGCTCCGCCATCGAACCCGGCGGACCGGCGATCAGCAGCCGGTCGAGCGCTTCGGCGAAGGGCGCGTAGGGCAGGTCCTCGTCGGCGGTCGAACTGCCCACCAGCACCCCGACACCGTGGTCGAACAGCGTTCCGGCCACCTCCGCGGCCAGCCGCGTCTTACCGGCACCGGGCTCGCCGCCGATGAAAACCGCCTGGCGATTACCCCGCTCGACGCGCTCCCAGGCCTGCTCGAACACCGCCAGTTCCGCGTCGCGACCCACGAGCGGGCCCCGGCGGCGAGCGATCAGTTCGGCCGGGAGCGGGGGCGGCACCCACTGCGCCATGCAAACAAGGTAGCCGCGACGGTATTGGTCGGTCGATAGTCAGATGTGACTATCGTGGAATGCCTCGGAAATGCTCGGTTGTGGTCATGACGCGCGGTTCACCGACCTCGTAACGTCGGCGCATCAAGACCGGCGAGCAAACAAGGAGGTGTGGGCCATGAGCCTCACAACCGCAACCGATGAACTACGCGCCAGGCTCGGCTCGCAGGTGATCCTGCCCGACGACCCGCGGTACGAGGAGGCGCGCGCGGTCCACAACGGCATGATCGACAAGCGGCCGGCGGTGATCGCCCGCTGCGGCTCGCCCGCCGATGTCGCGACCGCCCTGGAATTCGCGCGGGACCGCAACCTCGTTGTCGCCGTGCGCGGGGGCGGTCACAACGGCCCCGGCTTCGGCACCGTGGACGGCGGACTGGTCATCGACCTGTCGCCGATGAACCGGATCGACGTGGACGCCGACAGCCGCACCGCCCGGGTCGAAGGCGGGGCGACGTGGGCGCAAGTGGACGGCGCGACGCACGCATATGGGTTGGCGGCGCCGTCGGGCATCATCTCTTCCACCGGAGTCGGGGGCCTGACCGTGGGCGGCGGTCACGGCTACCTGTCCCGCAAGTACGGCCTGACCATCGACAATCTGGTCGAGGCCGAGCTGGTGCTGGCCGACGGCCGCGTGGTGCGGGCGTCCGAATCCGAGCATCCCGACCTGTTCTGGGCGCTGCGCGGCGGCGGCGGAAACTTTGGCGTCGTAACGTCATTCACGTTCCGGCTGCATCCCGTGCACACCGTGATCTGCGGTCCCACGGCATGGCCGGCGTCGGCCACCGCCGACATCCTCTCGTGGTACCGGGACTTCATGCCTGCGCAGGACGAGGATCTCTACGGATTCTTCGCGGCCATGACCGTCCCGCCGGCGCCGCCGTTCCCCGAGGCGTTCCACCTGCAGAAGGCGTGCGCCGTGGTCTGGTGCTACACGGGCGATCCCGCCGGCGCCGAGGAAGCGTTCGCGCCGGTCCGGCAGATGGAACCGGCCTTCGACGGGCTGGGCGCCGCGCCTTTCCCGGCGCTGCAGTCCACCTTCGACGGCCTGTATCCCAAAGGGCTGCAATGGTATTGGCGCGGAGACTTCTTCCGCACGGTGCCCGACGGCGCGGTTGCGGCCCACGCCCGCTTCGCCCAGGAGCTGCCGACCATGCATTCCACGATGCACCTGTACCCCATCGACGGTGCGGTCCATCAGGTCGGCCAATCCGAGACGGCGTGGGCGTACCGGGACGTCAACTTCTCCCAAGTGATCGCGGGGGTGGACCCGGACCCGGCGAACGCGGAGTTGTTGAAACGCTGGGCGATTGACTACTGGGACGCCACCCATCCGTACTCGGCCGGTGGTGCCTACGTGAACTTCATGATGGACGAGGGGCAGGAGCGGGTCCGGGCGACCTATGGCCCGAACTACCAACGGCTCACCGAGGTCAAGGCGCAATACGATCCCGGCAACGTGTTCCGGATCAACCAGAACATCCGGCCCGCGGGGTGACCCGCATACTGGGCGCCGGGGGCGCTTACCGGGAGGGCAGCCTTTCGTGATCACTCGTGATGTCGAGGCCGTTGCGGTGGCCGACTTGGCGCTGTCGCCTCCGCGGGTGGCGGTGGCCGTCACCGTGGACGGGGAGATTCTGGTCCTGCCGGCAAACGTGAACCTTGACGAGCCTGTCGATCCCGCTTGGTCGACCCGCATCGTCCAGGTGCCGGATGGCAGCCCAGACCTTGCCGACCGCAATGTCGTTGTGGTCGCCGACGACGGTCCACAGTGGTTCCGGTTGCGTTCGTTGACGATCCGCGGCACAGCCCAGGCCATGGGGGATCGCACGTACCGGGTCGCGCCCGAGCGGATCGTGGCCTGGGACTACGGTTCGCTTCGTGCGGTACCGGCACCGCCGGTGACGCCGGCTCGGCGACCGGCCTCTAACCCGCCCGCCGACGAGGACGACGTCCATCCGTTTCGGTCGCCGAACGTTGAAGCGGCCGTTCGCAGCTCGCGGGTGATGATCGTGGCCAGCCGTTCGCGGAGGGGAACGCCGTTCGCCGTGCCGCTGTGGTTCGTTACGGACGGCGGCCGCATCTATGCGACGACCTCGGCGTCGTCCTGGACGGTCCGGAACGTGGATGCCTCGCCGCGGGTCGCCCTACTGCTGGGCGGCGAGGCTGGCGCAAGCGCCGACCGACTCGTGGTGCGCGGACACGCCAGAGCCGTCCGAGGCGTACCGCCGCCGGCGGTGCTCGCCCAAATCGCTTGGCGCTACTACCTGCAACCGCGGTTCGCAGTGGTCGAGCTCAGTCACCTGCGGCTGTGGGCGCTGCGGATGCGCTATTACCGCCAGTCGAGTCCGGCGTACCTGGTGATCACGCCGGAAGCGGCAACCGAATGCCGGTTCCCTTAGCCGCTTTCCCCGGCGACCGCTACGGCGTCTTGAGGAAAACGTCGTTGAGTGTGACGGTGCGCAGGTTGCGCTCGCGGATGGTGTCGACGAGCTGCGGGTAGACGTGCGTCACGGGCAGGTGATTGAGGTGCCCGATGACGATGGCCTGCGGCGTGAAGTACTGATCGGCCATCTGCACGATGTACTCCTCGGTGATCAACGTCGAATCCGACAGCGACCCCGACCATAGCGTCGGCATGGTATAGCCAAGGTCGGCGGCCACGGCGTCGACGACGGCGTTGCGCTTCGCGTACGGCGGCCGCCAGTACGGCTTCGCGCCGATGCCGTACGTCTTCTTCAGGAATTCGTCGTTGCGGCTGAGCTGTTGGGCGACTTGCTCTTTGGACAGCGTCGTGAGGTCCGGGTGTGACCAGGTGTGGTTGCCGAGTTGGATCTGTCCGCTGTCGACCAGGGGCCGCAGCATCTCCTTGTTCTCGGTCCAGGAGTCGTAGGTGCCGTTGACGAAGTAGGTCAGCCGCACGCCGGTGTCTTTGGCGAACTGGGTGTACGCGCGCACCACCTCGCTGTTGACGCCGTCGTCGACGGTCAGCGCGAGCAGATCACCCTCGCCGGGGATCTTCATCAGCGCGCCCCCACCGGGCAGCGGGATGCGGGCGCTCAGCGGCGGCGGCGGCAACAGAGCCGACGGGGCGGTCGGGCCAGAGGTCGCCACGTCGGAAGGCCCGGGCACCTGGGCGAACGTTCGCGGCTGCGGGTCGACGACGAGCCGGGCCGCGCCCACTCCGGCGACGACAGACGCGGCGAGCGAACCGAGGAACTGACGCCGATTCATGGCGGGCAGGCGAAGGCCGGGCGCAAACGTCGGACGGGGTGATCCGGACTGGGCCCGGTGTTGGCTGCGCCGCTGCGCGCTTCGAGCCGACCCCCGGAGGGGTCGCCCGTCGTGCACAAAATCGCCAGCCATCAGCAGCGAACCGTACCACTACCAGGAACAATATGTCGGTTGCGTTACGGGAGGGTCAGCTGTGAATTTCGCGATCAGTGTGATTCCGCGCCGCCGCGTTGGGGCAGCTGAACCGGCTCGGCGGCGGGTGTGCCCAGCGTCGAGGCCAGCCAGGGCAGCGCCGCCTCAAACGCCCCGGCGGCAAACGGCCAGTCATGCTTGCCCGGCTGACTGACCACGGCGCAGCTGATGCCGTTGGCGCTACCCGCGGCGCACAACGCGTTGGCGGCGGCGTCCTGGCCCTCCGGATTGGCGGCCGGGTCAGTGCTGGGAGCGCTCCCGGTGGGGTTGGCTTCCTCGGCGACGTTGCGCGGCTCCGACGATCCCGGGACGTCGAACCAGCCCGACAAACCGGTGTAACGACCATGCCGCGCGATCACGGTGAGCGGGTCGAACGCGGCCCAGGCGGTGCGGTCGCCGCCGAACAGCTTGGCGATCGTCTGATCCTTGGGGCCGACGTTCGGGCTGCGGTCGCCGGCGATGTCCACGAATGCGCTGAACAGCTCCGGATGCATGACGGCCAGGTCAACCGCGCAGGTGCCGCCCATCGACCATCCGGTGACGCCCCAGTTCGCCCGGTCGGCGCTGACGCCGAAGTTCGACACCATGAACGGCACGATGTCCTTGGAGAGGTGATCGGCGGCGTTGCCCCGGCTGCCGTTGACGCACTCGGTGTCGTTGTCGAACGAACCGGTGGGATCGACGAACACCAGCACCGGGGAGAAGCCGTGATGCGCGGCGGCGAAGTTGTCGATGGCGGTGAAAGCGCCGCCCGGGCCGAGCCAGTCGGCCGGGGTGTTGAACGCCGAGCTGATCATCATGACCGCCGGCAGTCGGGGTGGCGGATTGCTGTTGAACCATGCGGGCGGCAGATAGACCAGTTCTCGGCGGTGGCGAAAGTGGGAGGCGTTGTCGTCGATGTCCACCGGCACCACCACGCCCTTGGTCGGCCTGGTCCCGGCGACCTGCATCTCGGTGACCCGCAGCCGGTCGATCTGGTCAGGCAACGGCACGGAGGTCAGTTGGTTCCACGCGGCAAGCGCCGTCGGGAAGTAGCCCACCCAGCCGTTCAACGCCAGTCCCGCGCACAAGGCGCACAGCGGTATGGACAGCACGGCCACCCCGCGCCGCCACCAGCGGGCGCCCCGCCAGCCCACCAGGAAGACCGCGGCGGCCAGGCCGCTCATCGCGATCCACAGCCACAGCGTCGTCGGCGCCGGGTCCCCGGCCACGCCGAGCGACGTGATGTACCGGTACGCGAGCGCGGTCACCGCGGCGGCCGCGATCAGGGCCACGGGCAGCACCCGCTTGAGCCAGCGCGGCGCACGCCACTGGATCGCGATGATCAACGCCAGCAGCGTCAGTCCCTGCACGGTCGGCGGAAACCAGCCGTGCAGCAGGGACAGTCGTCCGAAGAATTGGTCCAACGGTCGTTGCCTTTGCTGAGTCGATCGCTGCGCGGGGCGGACCCGTGGTCTTTTCGAACGCGGGGGGTCGGAACAACTATCCCACACCAGCCCCACCCGTCCGCCTGCCAGCGTGGCGTGTGGGCGCGGTGATCTAGGCGGCCGTGACGCTGCTGAACGAGCGCAGCCGCAGGCTGTTGGCGACCACGAAAACGCTGGAAAAGGCCATCGCGGCGCCCGCCAGCATCGGGTTGAGCATGCCGAGCGCGGCGAGCGGGATCGCGGCGATGTTGTAGCCGAACGCCCAGAACAGGTTGGTCTTGATGGTGCTCAGCGTGCGCCGGGAGAGCCGAATCGCATCGACGGCGGCGCGTAGGTCACCGCGCGTGACGGTGAGGTCGGCGGCTTCGATCGCGACGTCGGTGCCGGTGCCCATCGCCACCCCGAGATCGGCGGTCGCCAGAGCCGCGGCGTCGTTGACGCCGTCGCCGACCATCGCGACGACCTTCCCTGCGGACTGCAGCCGCCTGATGGCGGCGACCTTGTCGGCCGGCGTCGTCTCGGAGATGACCTGCGTGATGCCGACCTGGTTGGCGATCCGTTCCGCGACGGTCCGGTTGTCGCCGGTCAGCAGGATCGGCGTCAGGCCCAGCCGCTTGAACTGCCGGACCGCTTCGGCGCTGGTCGGTTTGACGGTGTCGGCGACCACCAGGATCCCGCGGGCGCGGCCGTCCCAGCCGACGGCGACTGCGGTCTTGCCGTCACCCTCGGCGCGGGCCTTGCCCGCCGACAGCTCGGCATCCAGCAGGTGACCTCCGTCGGCCAGCAGGTTCGCCCGCCCGATGACTACGGTGTGGCCGTCGACGTCTCCTCGCACGCCGATGCCTTGGAGGCTGGCGAAGCTATTGGCGGCGGGCAGGGCACCGAGCTCAGCTCTCGCGGCCTGAGCGATGGCCCGCCCGATGGGATGTTCGGACGCATCCTCGAGCGCACCAGCGTAGCGCAGCAGCGTTTGGCGGTCGGTCCCCGGCCCACTGATCACGTCGACGAGGGTCATCTTCCCGGTAGTGACTGTGCCGGTTTTGTCGAGCACGATCGTGTCGACGTTGCGCGTGGACTCCAGGACTTCGGGGCCCTTGATCAGCACGCCGAGTTGAGCCGCGCGCCCGGTGCCGACCAGCAGGGCCGTCGGGGTAGCCAGCCCCAGCGCGCACGGGCAGGCGATGATCAGCACCGCGACGGCCGCGGTCATGGCCGCGGTGAGCGGGAAGCCCAGCGCGACCCACCCGCCGAGCGTCGCCAGGGCGATGCCGATCACCACGGGGACGAACACGCCGGAGATGCGGTCGGCGAGCCGCTGCACCTCGGCCTTGCCCGATTGGGCCTCCTCGACCAGCCTGGCCATGTGCGCGAGCTGGGTGTCGTCGCCGACCCGGATGGCGCGCACGACGAGGCGCCCGCCGACATTGACGGTCGCGCCGGTGACGGTGTCGCCCTCGCCGACCTCGACGGGGACGGATTCGCCGGTGAGCATCGAGGCGTCCACGGCCGAAGAACCCGAGACCACGACGCCGTCGGTGGCGACCTTCTCCCCGGGCCGGACCACGAAGTCGTCCCCGACCGCGAGGCGGTCCACGGCGATGCGGATTTCGGCGCCGTCCCGCAGCACCGCGACGTCCTTGGCGCCGAGCTCCAGCAGGGCGCGTAGCGCGGCGCCCGCCGTCCGCTTCGAACGCTGCTCGAAGTACCGCCCGGCCAGCACGAACAGGGTCACACCCGCGGCGACTTCCAGGTAGATGTTGCCCGCGCCGTCGGAGGAACGGACGGTCAGCTCGAAAGCGTCGCGCATGCCCGGTTTGCCGGCCGTCCCGAAGAACAGCGCATACAGCGACCAGAGGAAGGCCGCCAGCGTGCCGATCGAGACGAGCGTGTCCATTGTGGCGGCGCCGCGTTTGAGGTTGGCCCAGGCGGCGGCGTGGAAGGGACGGCCGCCCCATACGACGACCGGCGCGGCCAGGACCAGCGATGCCCACTGCCAATAGCGGAACTGCAACGCGGGAATCATCGCCATGGCGATCACCGGGCCGGCGAGCGCGGCCGTGGTCATCAGCCGGGTGCGCAGCGCGCTCAGCTCGGGGTCGTCGGCCTGCACGGAACTTTCCCGCGAGGGCGGCAGCGCGGCGGTGTAACCGGCCTGTTCGACGGCCGCGATCAGCAATCGCGGGTCGTATCCCGAGGGGACCGTGAGTGCGGCCTTTTCCGTGGCGTAGTTGACGGTGGCGACCACGCCGTCGAGCCGGTTGAGCTTCTTCTCGATCCGGGCGGCGCAGGACGCGCACGTCATCCCCGCGATCTTCAGCTCGATTTGGCTCACCGGCGCCGCGCTCATCCCACCAGGACGGCCTCGTAGCCGGCCTCGTCCACCGCGCCGAGGACCGCTGCCGCGTCGACGGGAACAGAACTCGTGACCACCAGCCTGCCCGTGTCGGCGCTGACGTCCACGCGCTCCACACCCGGGAGGCGGCCGACCTCATCCTTGACGGCCGCCTCGCAGTGGCCACAGCTCATCCCGTCGACCCGGTATTCGCTCGTGGTCATGGTCTCCCTCTCCTGATACCCCGCCGGGGTATCTTTTGGTGCAACGTCCGCGTCTCCCGAGGTATTCCCCCACCGGGCCGTTAGCGCAACCGGGCGTCCGGGGAGAAGCCTGGGCCCGACGAAGGCGACGGGGGCGCCACCATTCTGCCTGGTGGAAGCGCCAGGACCGCGACCGGGATCAGCCCACGACGGGTCAGACGTAACCCACGCCGATATCGACCGAAAGCTGGGTCGCCGTGACCAACCGGGACTGGTCGGAAACAAGCCAGGCGACGGCGTCGGCGATGTCCTCCGGCTGGGCGATCCCCTCGGGCAGCAGTGGCTTGTGCAGGCCCCGCAAGTGCGGGTAGGTGTCGGCGGCGGCTTGCAGCGCCTCGCGCATGCGGCCGGTACCCATCGGTGTCGACACCGCTCCGGGGTTGAGGCTGTTGACGCGGATGTTGTGCCGGCCGAGCTCGGCGGCGAATGCGCGGGCCATCCCGACGACCGCGTGCTTGCTCGCCGTGTAGTGGATCATGAACGACTGCATGTTGATGCCGGCGGCCGAGCCGATGAGGATGATCGACCCACCGCGCCCGCCGTCGATGATGTGCTGGGCGCCGGCCATCACCGTGTTCCAGGTGCCGGTCACGTTCGTGTCGATGGTGTCGCGGAACGCTTCCGCGGTGATCTGATCCCACGGAGCGGGACTGCAGATCCCGGCGTTGGCGACGATGATGTCGAGGCGGCCCAGTTCGGCCACCGCCGCGTCGACCGCATCCTTGAGTGCCTCGAGGTCGCGGATGTCGACGGCCGCGGTGATGACCCGTTTGTCGTTGGCGCTCACCAGGCGTGCCGTCTCAGCCAGATCCTCGGGTGTCGGTGAGTCGTACGGAACGCTCGGCGGCAGCGGCCCGGCGATGTCGACCGCGATGATGTCGGCGCCTTCGGCGGCCAGGCGCACGGCGTGCGCCCGGCCCTGCCCCCGCGCGGCGCCGGTGATCAGGGCCACCTTTCCCGAAATGGATTGACTCATTGCTACTTTCGGCTCCTCCTGACGCGGGCTTCCTGTCGCGGCCACCCGCGGCGGGATGTCTGCTGTTCTGAGTTCGACTCGGCGAGCGTAGCGTCGACCTGACGCTGCCGGACAGCCGAAAGGAAAGATCATGACCGTCACCGTTGTCGACGTGGGCCCGCGGCAGGTAAGCCGGTCGGTCGAAGTGGCCGCGCCGGCCGCCGAACTGTACGCGATGGCCGCCGATCCCCGACGACACAGCGAACTGGATGGGTCGGGCACCGTGCGGGACAACATCAGCGTGCCCGCGGAACTGACTGTGGGGTCGAAGTTTTCGACCAAGATGAAGATGTATGGCCTGCCGTACCGCATCACCAGCACGGTGACGGCCCTGAAACCGAACGAACTGGTCGAATGGCGTCACCCGGTTGGGCACCGCTGGCGGTGGCAATTCGAGGCGCTCTCGCCGACCCGGACCCGGGTCACGGAGACGTTCGATTATCGCGACGCCGGTGCGGTCAAGAACGCGTTGAAGTACTACGAGCGGATCGGGGCGTGCAAAGGCAACGCCGCCGGAATCGAAGCGACGCTGGCCCAGTTGCGCGATCGTTACGCCGCGCGCTAACCGGGTCTCCGACGCGTCACCCCATGCCGAGGCGTCGCAGATGTTCGATCATGGTGTCGACCGCGGCCTCCAAAGGCGCGGTGTCGCGACGGACCTGGCTGAGCAGCAACCCGCCCTGGATGCCGGCGAGCATCGCCAGCGCGACGCGCTCGATGTCCGTTCCGTCAGCCAACTCGCCGCGCGCGGCAATCGCTATCAGGCTGTCGTGGATCATGTTCTCCCACTGGGCAAATGACCGCGCAAGCTGCGCTCGCGCGATAGGGTCCGACTCAGACAGCTCGTTGGCCATTGAGCCGATCGGGCAGCCGCCCGCACAGCCCATGCTGCGTACCAGGTCCACCATGATGCCGCGCCAGCGGTACAAGTCCTCGATGCTGTCGATTCGGTCGAGACCCAGGTGCTGCACGCCGAGCACATGATCGGTCTGAAAGTCGATGACGGAGGCCACGAGATCGCTCTTGTCGGCGAAGTAGTGATACATCTGCGAGGTGCTGACGGCCGCGGCCTCCTGAATGTCTTCGATGGTTGTCCGCGCGACGCCGCGCTGCAGCATCAATTCGGAAGCGGCGGCCACGATGCGCTCGCGGGTTGCGCGGCCCTTCGCGGTCAGCTTCTCGTAGGGGACCGGAGCCATAAGCTTCCTTCCGTGGAGGGACCCCCACAGACTACTCTTTTTGGAGTTGACACTCCATTTTCGGTTGGGCAGGCTGAACGTCATCGTCTACTAATCGATGCCGGAAGCCGTTGTGCGCCAAGCCGGCACGCATGTGAAGGGCAATGAACTCATGACCAGCACCGCCGACACCAACGAGACCACGATCGCCTACCGGGTCGCGCAATTCCAGCAGGGAATGGCAAGCCAGTTGCCCGAGGACGTCGTCAGCACCTTCGGCGCCGAGCAGGAGCAGCTACGGGCCGGCGGCATACCGGTCGGCGTCGCCGCCCCTGGCGACGCAATGCCCGATGTCCAGCTACTGGATGCGCGCGGCGTGCCCACCACCCTTGCCCAGAGTGTCGGGGGACGCAGTGCAGTGGTCGTGCTGTACCGCGGTGCGTGGTGCCCGTACTGCAACCTGACGCTGCGCGCGTATCAGGAGCAACTGGTCCCGCAGCTGGCGCGGCGCGACGTCGCGCTGGTGGCGATCAGCCCGCAAAAGCCCGACGGTTCACTGTCGACGCAGGAGATCAACGAGTTGAGTTTCACCGTGTTGTCCGATCCCGGCAATCAGGTCGCGGCCGGGTTGGGCGTACTCACCGCACCCAGCGAGGGGGCCAGGGCGGCCCAACGCAACCTGGGCCTCGAGCTGGCCGAAGTCAACGCCGACGGAACGTTCGGACTGCCAATGCCGACCGTGGCCATCGTCGACCACGCCGGGACCATTCGTTGGATCGACGTCCACCCCGACTACACCACCCGCACCGAGGTCGCCGACATCGTCGCTGCCCTGAGCGGCCTCGAGTGAACCCAGGGCTTCGCGAATTCGTCCTCACTTTGTGGACGAAAACCCCGTCGTAACGCGCGCCAGCTCAAACCCGTTGGCGCAAACGCTTACCCGGTGGGGGCAACTCACCAGCCGCTACGGCCTCGTCATCGTTCTGGCCTGGATCGGGTTCGGGAAGTACGTGAAGATGGAATCCCGCGTGCTCATCGAGCACAGCCCGCTGATGAGCTGGATCTACGAGGTTTTCAGCGTTGCCACCGTCGCGCGCGGGCTGGGGACGATGGAAATCGTTGCCGCCCTTCTCATCGCGCTTCGGCCCGTGTGGCCGCGCGTATCGGCGGCCGGCAGCGCGCTGGCCGTGATGCTGTTCCTGGGAACGCTGAGCTTCCTCTTCACCACACCGGGGGTGGTCGCGACGCATGCCGGTGGTCTTCCCGTGCTGTCGGCGCTGCCGGGGCAGTTCCTGCTGAAGGATCTGGTGCTGATCGGCGTCGCGGTGTGGAGCCTAGGTGACGCGCTGTCGGCGGGCAGGTCACACGTTGGGCAGAACCTCGTCGGCCATTAGGTGCAGGCTGGACCAGCCCGCGTCGATCGGAAGGCCGCCGATGAGGGGGTTGATCACGACTTCCCTTCGGCCACCGTGGATCTGATCGATCAACTGTTCCGGGGTCAGTATCTCGACATGGTTGAGGCGGCGCAGGTCCCGGATCGAGGCCGGCGCGGTTTCGTTGGGCCGCGGTACGTCGGCGCGCTTCCAAGCGCTGTACTCGACCGCCTCCGCCAGGATGAAGTCGCCGTAACGCGACCACGCCTCGTCGGGATCGGCGTGCAGCAGGGTGACGGTGCTGCCGTTTTCGGGGTGGTAGACGAAACCCTCGTTCCCGTGGTTGCGCAACTCCTGCGTGTACACCGCTTCGACCTCGGGCATGGCCATCGGCGGTGAAAACGGAAGCCCGAAGCGGGCCGCGCGCCGGGCCGCCGCGGCGGTCATACCGCCAACGAAAAGGATCGGATGCGGACGGGTAAACGGTTTCGGGGTGACGTTGATGAGCGCGCCGTCGTATTCGAAGGGTTGATCACTCCACGCCTTGAGCAGCACCGTCAGGCAGTGGTCCATCAGGGTCGCCCGGCCCGACCAGTCCTTGCCGACGGCCTGATACTCCTCGGGCCGGTAACCCATGCCGGCCACGAAACTGAAGCGGCCCCGGGTGAGGTTGTCCAGCACGGCGACGTCCTCGGCCAGCCGAATCGGATCGTAGAGCGGGACGATCAACGCGTTGACGCTGATGCGAACGTTGCGTGTGCGCCCCGCTACCGCGGCGGCCAAAATCAACGGCGACGGAAGCCAACTCGTGGCCGCCAGATGATGTTCTTCTGCGCTGACGGCGGTGAAGCCGCGGCGATCGGCGAACTCCGCCATGTCCAGCGCAGCCCGGTAACGATCCGCTTGGCGCGCTGTGGGATCGGCGACATTGGTCATGTTGAGCCGCAGGGCGGTGAGTAACTTCATCGGTGTGCGCCGGCCGGGCGCGCGAAGAGAGTTCCGCTGATCAGGTCTTTGGCCGAATCAAGTGCCGCAGCGTACGCGTCCGGAGCCAGAGTGGCGGCCCGCTCCGTGAGACCCCGCGCCAGCGCGTGAATCGCATCGGCCGCTGCGTCCGGGCGGGTGTCGGTAGGCAGCGCGCCCTGCGCCCGGGCCTCGGTGATGATCTCAGTGATCGTGTCGCGCAACGCTTTCAGCCCGGCGTACCGCGGCCGGCCGCTGGCCGGATGCTCGTTGCTTTCACTGCGAATCGCCCGATCGAAGGCGGCCAAATAGGGGTACTCGCGCATCAACCTGCTCGACTCGTC
>NZ_LZSZ01000158.1:0-6358 GCF_001665645.1 Mycobacterium sp. 852002-30065_SCH5024008
ATGCGATCGTCGGCAGCGTCAGATGTGTATAAGAGACAGACCCCCGACCCTGCCATAAGCGGGGCACTGATTGCGACACACATCGTGGTCTCCGTCGGCCCATAGGCGTTGACCAGCACCCGCCCCGGCCCGAAGCGATCCACCACCTCAGCCGGACATGCCTCACCGGCGACCACCAACGTCACCGACCCCAACCCGTCCGGCGAGAGCATGGCCATCGCTGAGGGGGTTTGGGTTAGCACGTTGATCTGTTCAGCGATCAGAACGGCATGCAACTCATCCGGGGAAGCGGTCACGGTCTCGGGCACCACAACCAACCGGCCCCCACCTAGCCAGGCACCGAAAATCTCCCACACCGAAACATCGAAGGAGTACGAATGGCACTGGGACCACACCCGCTCTTGGCCCAAGCCCCCGTCCAGTGACTCCAGCAACTGGGTCACGTTCTGATGAGTAACGGCAACGCCTTTGGGAATCCCCGTGGTGCCCGAGGTGTAAATCAGGTAGGCGATATCATCCGGCGCTGGGCCCGGCGGTGGTGTGCTGGGCTGGGTGTCGACAGCGGGGTCCTCGACGTCGATCACCCGCATGCCATGACCGTCGAGAGCCGACCGTAGGCCCGCCGTGGTCAAAGCGGCAATCGGCGCAGTATCGCCGAGTATGAACTCGATGCGGGCCGTCGGCAGGCCCGGGTCGATCGGTACATAGGCCGCCCCGGTCTTGAGTACCGCCAGAATCGCGATGATGGCCTGAGCCGACCGGGACATCAGCAGCCCCACATACTCACCGGGACCGGTGCCATGCGTAACTAACAACTGCGCCAAGCGATTCGCCGCCGCATCCAGCTCCCGATAGGTCAGGGAAAGGCCGTCACAAGTCAGCGCTACCGCCTCCGGTCTGCGGGACACCTGTTCGGCCCACAACTTTGTGATCGACACCGTCGGCGCGGCCGCGCGGGTCAACACACCTCGGTTGCCCCAGCTATCCAGGCGGGCGTGCTCCTGCGCATCGAGCACATTGATCGAAGAGACAGGCTGCAACGGGTCAGCAGTCATCGCCACCAACACGCGCTGGAATCGCCGGATCAAGGTTTCGATGCTCGCCGCCTCGAACACATCGGTGCGAAATTGCACAGCCCCGCCGATCCCGGCGGGCTCCCCCGCTTGGGTGAAGTGCTCGGCCAGAGAGAACGCCAAATCCATACGCGCAGAGTGGGTATCGGCTGGCAGCGGGCTGACGTGGATATCACCCAGGCTGAGGGCGGTATTAGCGTTGTGGTGCCCGGGGAGGTTTTGCCAGGTCAACATCACCTGCACCAGCGGGTGATGGGCCAGCGAGCGGGTGGGGTTGAGCCGCTCGACCAATACCTCAAAAGGCACATCCTGATGCTCAAACGCGGCCAGACTGCGCGCCCGCACCTGCCCCAACAGCTCGGCCACACTGGGATCCCCGCCCAGATCGACCCGCAACACCAACGTGTTGACGAAAAACCCGACCACCTCATCCAGAGCCGGATCACGGCGCCCAGCGATCGGGAAGCCGACGGCCACATCGGCGTTGGCGCTCAGTTTGGCCAGCAGCACTGCCAGGGCGGACTGGATCACCATGAAACTGGTCACCTGATGCGCGCGGGCCAACCGCGCGATCTGCTCCTGTAGTTCCGCCGGCCACTCCACGGTGATGCTGGCACCGCGGTGATCGGCTACCGCCGGATACGGCCGATCCGTCGGCAATGCCAGCCGCTCAGGCGTCCCGGCCAACGCGCCCTGCCAGTAGGCCAACTGCGCGCCGATGCGGCTCTGCGGATCCTCGAGATCCCCGAACTGGGCACGCTGCCACAATGTGTAATCGGCATACTGCACCGCCAACGGCAGCCAACTGGGGGCCTCGCCCACGCACCGGGCGGCATACGCCACACCCACATCGCGCACCAACGGAGTCACCGACCAGCCATCCGCGGCGATATGGTGCACCACCGCCACCAGCACATGCTCGTCCTCGGCTACGTGGAAAAGCCTTGCGCGGAGGGGGATCTCGGTTGCCAGATCGAATGTGTAACGTGCTGCGGCCTCGATCGCCTCGTGCAGCCGGGTATCCGGCCACCTGGTCGCGTCGACCACGCTCCAGTCCAATGCGGCCCGCTCAGCGGGTATCACCAGTTGCTCGGGTATGCCCTCGACAGCGGGGAACACCGTGCGCAGGCTCTCATGCCGGCCCACCACATCGACCAGTGCCGCCCACAACGCGTCGGCGTCAAGCTTGCCTTGCAGGCGCACGGCCACGGCCATGTTGTAGACCGGGGATGGGCCCACCAACTGATCGATAAACCACAACCGGGACTGAGCAAACGACAACGGCAACCGCCCCGGGCGCTCGCCGGCCACCAACGGCTCCAACCCACCGGCGTTCCCACCGACGCGGGGCGCTAACTGTGCGATGGTGGGCGCCTCGAACACCGCACGCACCGAGAGACCCGCATCCAAACCAGTGTTGATTGCATCCACGAGACGCATCGCCGACATCGAATCCCCACCCAACTCGAAGAACGAGTCGTCGACCCCCACGCGGTCGACCCCGAGCACCTGCGCATAAATTTCGGCCAACACCTCCTCGAGGGCACTGCCAGGGGCGCGATACCCGTCGGCATCGGTGTACTCCGGGGCCGGCAGCACACCGGTGTCGAGTTTGCCGTTGACCGTCAGTGGGAGGGCGTCGAGCATTACGATTGCGGCCGGCACCATATAGGTTGGCAGGCGCTCCGCCAGCTCGGCGCGAATCGCGACGGGATCGACCGTCCCGGTCACATAACCCACCAGGCGCCTAACATCGGGCCGGTCCTCCCGGACGAGCACCACCGCCTGCTCCACCCCAGCCAAACTGGCTAGCACTGCTTGGATTTCACCCAGTTCGATGCGATGCCCGCGGATCTTGACCTGCTCATCGGCGCGTCCCACATACCGCAACTGGCCGTCGTCGGCCCACCGCACCAGATCCCCTGTGCGATACATCCGGATCCCGGCGCCGCCGAATGGGCACGCCACAAACCGCGACGCGGTCAACGCCGCCCGCCGCCAATAGCCCATGCCCACACTGCGACCGGCCACATACAGTTCGCCGACCACTCCGGGCGGCACCGGACGCAACCCGCCATCGAGCACAAACAACGCGGTCCCTGACACCGGCGAACCGATCGGCGGTACCCCCGAACCAACGTGAAGTGGTCGGCCAACCGTCACATTGACCGTGGTTTCCGTGGGACCGTACTCATTTATCAAGGTGCTGGTAGCGGCATACCGGTCCACCACCTCCGCAGGGCAGGCCTCGCCGCCGACGATCAACGTCACCCCGTCAAGTCGGTCAGGGGACAAAGCCGCTAGTGCTGAAGGTGTCATCTTTGCGTGAGACACTTTCTGCTCTGCTATTAGCTTTGCCAATTCTTTGCCCGGCAGCGCCTGCTCGGCGTCCGGAATCACCGCAGCAGCTCCCGTCAATAAGGCAAACCACATATTCCCGACGGATGCGTCAAAGACCAACGGAGCGAACTGCAAGATACGGCTATCGCCCCTGATAGCAACGCGCTCGGCGTGCGTCGCAACCAAATCTGCAATGCCCACATGGGTGACGGCGACCCCTTTGGGGACACCGGTAGTGCCCGAGGTGTAGATGATGTAGGCGATGTCGCAGGCATCCGGGCAGGGCAGCGGGACGGCCGACTGGGTGTCGGTCACAGGGTCATCGACATCGATGACCGACAGGTCGTATCCGTCTAGCCGCGACCCCAACTCGGTCGTGGTGATGGCCGCCGTCGGGGCGGCGTCGGCGAGGATGAACCCGATACGGGCGTCGGGATCCGTCGGATCGATCGGCACATAGGCCGCCCCGCTCTTCAAGACCGCCAGGATGGCGGTGATGGCCTGCATGGAGCGAGGCAGCAGGACTATCACCACTTCACCGGGGCCCACCCCACGGGCAACCAGCAAGTGCGCCAACCGGTTGGAAGCCTCATCGAGTGCTCGGTAGCTCAGGGTGCAGCCTTCGTATGCCAGCGCCACTGCCCCGGGTGTGCTGGCGACTTGGGCGGCGAACGCCTGCGGGATGGAGACAGGCGGGGCGGCGGAGCGGCTCAATACCGCCCGGTTGCCCCAGTTATCCAGGCGGGTGTGTTCATGCGCATCGAGCACATCAATCAAGGACACCGGCTGGGAGGGGTTGGCCATCATAGCCATCAGCACGCGGCCCAATCGCTGGATCAGGGTGTCGATGCTGTCGGGGTCGAACACGTCTGTGCGAAACTCCGCCGCGCCGCTAATCCCGGCGGGCTCACCCGCCTCAGTGAAGTGTTCAGCAAGAGAGACCGCCAAATCCGTACGGGCAGTGTGGGTGTGCACTGTGAGCGGGCTGACCTTCACCTTCCCCAAACTCAGGTCGTCGAGATCATTGTTGTGCCCGGGCAAGTTTTGCCAGGACAGCATGACCTGGACCAGCGGATGATGTGCCAGCGAGCGGGTGGGGTGGAGCCGTTCCACTAAGACCTCGAAGGGCACGTCTTGGTGCTCGTAGGCGGCGAGGCTGCGCGCGCGCACCTGACCAAGGAGTTCGGCTACGCTGGGGTCGCCGGTCAGATCGAGGCGTAGCACCAGTGTGTTGACGAAGAAGCCGACCACCTCATCAAGTACCGGGTCGCGCCGGCCCGCGATCGGGAACCCAACGGCCACATCACAACTGGCGCTTAGCTTGGCGAGCAGTACTGCCAGGGCGGCCTGGATCACCATGAAATTGCTCACCTGATGTGCCCGGGCCACCCGGGTGATCTCCTGCTGCAGCTGCGCTGGCCATTCCACGGTGAGGCTGGCTCCGTGGTGATCCGCTACCGCCGGATAGGGCCGATCGGTGGGCAATTCCAGGCGTTCAGGCATGCCGGCCAGTGCGTGCTGCCAGTAGGCCAACTGCCCGCCGATGCGGCTGTGCGGGTCCTCTAAGTCCCCGAACTGCTCTCGTTGCCAGAGTGTGTAGTCGGCGTACTGCACCGCCAACGGCGCCCACCCGGGGGCCTGGCCTTGTGTGCGGCTGGTATAGGCGGTGCCTAGATCCTGTATCAGTGGGGTGATCGACCAGCCATCGGCGGCGATATGGTGGGCCACTGCTACCAACACATACTCCTCGGCGCCGACGCGGAAAAGCTGTGCCCGCAACGGGATCTCGGTGGCTAGATCAAACGCGTAGGCAGCCACCGCGGCGATGGCCTCTTCGAGCCGCTCGGGCGGCCAGTTGCTGGCATCCACGACGTCCCAGCCGAACTCGGTCTGCTCAGGCGTGATCACCTGCTGTTCGGGTATGCCGTCGACCGTGGGGAATATGGTGCGCAGGCTTTCATGGCGGGCCACCACATCACCGAGCGCAGCCCCTAAGGCTTCAACATCGAGTGGCCCGTGCAGGCGCACCGCGATGGGCAGGTTGTAGACCGCCGACGGGCCCAACAACTGGTCGACAAACCACAACCGGGACTGCCCAAATGACAACGGCACCCGCTCCGGGCGCGGGCCGGCCAGTAGGGGGGCCAGCCCACCGCCGCCCCCGGCCTGGATGCGGGGTGCTAGCTGCGCGATGGTGGGCGCCTCAAAAATGGTGCGCACCGATAGGTTGGCATCCAGGCTGGTGTTGACCGCGGCTATCAGGCGCATCGCCGACAACGAATTCCCACCTAGATCGAAGAACGAGTCATCGACCCCGACCCGCTTTATGCCCAACACTTGGGCGTAGATGCCGGCCAGGATGTCCTCGGTCAGAGTGCCCGGGGCGCGATAGTGAGCGCCGGTGTAGTCGGGGGCGGGTAGGGCGCGGGTGTCGAGTTTGCCGTTGACCGTCAGGGGTAGCGTCTTGAGCACCATGATCGCGGCCGGCACCATATAGGACGGCAGCCGGTCTGCGAGTTGGGTGCGGATGGCGACCGGATCCACTGTGTGAGAGGCGGATTGGGTGATGTAGCCGATCAGGCGTTTGTCGCCGGGGTGGTCTTCGCGGGTGATCACCACCGCTTGGTCCACCCCGTCCACACTGGCTAGGGTGGTTTGGATCTCACCGAGTTCGATGCGATACCCACGAACCTTGACCTGCTCATCCGCGCGCCCCACATACCGCAGCTGACCGTCGTCGCCCCAACACACCAAGTCCCCGGTGCGATACATCCGGGTGCCGGACGCCCCGGTGAAGGGACAAGCGAGGAACCGCGATGCGGTCAACCCCGACCGGCGCCAATACCCCACCCCCACGCCATGACCGGCCACATACAACTCGCCGACCACCCCGACCGCTGTCGGCCGCAACCACTGATCGAGCACCTGTCTCTTATACACATCTC
>NZ_LZSZ01000159.1:0-34559 GCF_001665645.1 Mycobacterium sp. 852002-30065_SCH5024008
GATGTGTATAAGAGACAGCCGATCTGTGGTGTGCTGCCGCGTCCTGCGGTTACCGTGCACTTTGAACCCTTGAGGTATTGATGGATCAGCAGACCGCCCGCACCGACATCACCGTTAACGTCGACGGTTTCTGGATGCTCCAGGCCCTCCTGGACATTCGGCACGTCGCGCCTGAATTGCGGTGCCGGCCATTTGTCTCTACCGACTCGAGCGACTGGCTCAACGAGCATCCCGGCATGGCGGTGATGCGCGAGCAGGGCATCGTGGAAAACGATCAGGTGAACGAACATGTGGCCGCTCGAATGAGGGTGCTGGCGGCGCCGGACCTCGAGGTCATCGCCCTGCTGTCGCGGGGCAAGCTGCTGTACGGCGTGGTCGACGACGAGAATCAGCCACCCGGGTCGCGCGACATCCCCGACAACGAGTTCCGGGTGGTGCTGGCCCGCCGCGGCCAGCACTGGGTGTCCGCGGTGCGCGTTGGCGGCGACATCACCGTCGACGACGTCGCGATCGCGGACAGCGCCTCGATCGCGTCCCTGGTGCTGGACGCGCTCGAGTCGATACACCACGCCGAGCCCGCGGCGATCAATGCGGTCAACGTGCCGCTGGAAGAAATGCTGGAAGCCACGAAGTCGTGGCAGGAGTCCGGCTTCAACGTGTTTTCCGGCGGCGACCTGCGGCGGATGGGCATCAGCGCCGCCACCGTGGCCGCGCTGGGACAGGCCCTTTCCGATCCCGCGGCCGAGGTCGCGGTGTACGCGCGTCAGTACCGGGACGACGCGAAGGGCCCCAGCGCTTCGGTGCTGTCGCTCAAAGACGGTTCCGGCGGCCGCATCGCGCTGTACCAGCAGGCGCGGACGGCCGGGTCGGGGGAGGCCTGGCTGGCAATCTGCCCGGCGACCCCCCAATTGGTGCAGGTGGGCGTCAAGACGGTGCTGGACACCCTTCCTTACGGCGAGTGGAAAACCCACAGCAGGGTCTGACATTCGACGAAACATAAAGTTCACCAATGTCTTTGCACTCAACATGCGGTTGAGAAGCCAACACGGCATACTTCTCTAAGAGATTCAGCAAATCTCAAACCACTGTCACCAAGGTTTTAATCGCGAGGCGGGGTAGATGGAATTCGGATTAGTCGAGCTGCACTTTCTCGGGGGCGGCAGCACCCCGGAAAGCGGGCCGGCGCAGACTCCCGCCCGGCTGGCGGCATGGGGTTACACATTCACGACGGTAAGGGGTTCAGGGCGATGACTGCGGTAGTTGAAGCGCTACAGCCTGACGTTGAGGGAATTTCGCAACCTCGGGCGGTCGTGGTCGGTGTTATGGCCGGGGCGGGCGTACAGATCGGCGTCCTGCTGGACGCCAACGCCCCCGTCTCGGTGATGACCGAGCCGCTGCTGAAGGTGGTGAACAGCCGACTCAGGGAGCTCGGGGAGGCCCCGCTGGAGGCCACGGGCCGCGGCAGGTGGGCGCTGTGCCTGGTGGACGGCAGCCCGTTGCGGGCCACCCAGTCCCTGACCGAACAGGACGTCTACGACGGTGACCGGCTGTGGATCCGGTTCATCCAGGACACCGAGCATCGCTCGCAGGTCATCGAGCACATCTCCACCGCGGTCGCGGCAAACCTGAGCAAGCGGTTCGCCGCGATCGACCCGGTCATTGCGGTGCAGGTCGGTGCGTCGATGGTGGCGTCCGGGGTGACGGCTGCGTCCGGCTTGCTGCTCTGGTACCGCTGGCACCACAACTCCTGGCTGCCGACGGCGTACTCCGCGGTGATCGCCGCGGTGGTGCTGGGCGTTTCCCTGATGCTGCTGATGCGGGCCCGCACCCAACAGGATCGCCGCATCGCCGACATCATGCTGCTGAGCGGCCTGGCGCCACTCACGGTCGCCGCCGCGGCGGCGCCGCCCGGCGGAGTGGGGTCCCCACACGCAGTGTTGGCCTTCGGCGTGCTCACCATCGCCGCGATGCTCGGCCTGCGTTTCACCGGCCGCCGGCTGGGGCTCTACACCGCACTCATCACCATCAGCCTGGTCACGGCGATCGCGGCCCTGGCGCGAATGGTCGCGATGACCAGTGCGGTGACGCTGCTGACCAGCGTCGTCCTCGTGTGCGTGCTGGTCTATCACACCGCGCCGGCCCTCTCGCGCCGCCTGGCCGGCATTCGTCTGCCGGTCTTCCCGTCGGCGACCAGCCGGTGGGTGTTCGAGGCCCGGCCGGACCTGCCGACCACCGTGGTCCGCTCCGACGGTGGCCCCCCGGTCCTCGAGGGACCCGCATCCGTCCGCGACGTCTTGGTGCAGGCCGAACGCGCCCGCTCCTTCTTGACCGGCCTGCTGGTCGGGCTGGGCGTCTTGATGATCGTCTCGCTGGCGGCTTTGTCGGATCCGCACACCGGCCAACGCTGGCTGCCGCTGTTGCTGGCCGGCTTCAGCGCCGGGTTCCTGATGCTGCGCGGACGCTCCTACGTCGACCGCTGGCAGGCGATCACCCTGGCCGTGACGGCCGTCCTCATCGTGGGTGCCGTGGTGGCGCGGTACGCGCTCGTGTTGCAGTCGCCCCTGGCCGTGTCGATCAGCGCGGCGATCCTGGTCCTACTGCCGGCGGCCGGCCTCACGTCCGCGGCCGTGGTGCCCAACACCATCTATAGCCCGCTGTTCCGCAAGTTCGTGGAATGGATCGAATACCTCTGCCTGATGCCGATTTTCCCGCTGGCATTGTGGTTGATGAATGTCTATGCAGCAATCCGCTACCGGTAGTAGCAAGGTGTGGCGAGGGCGCGCTTCCGCTGCGGCCCTCGCCGCAATCTTGCTCGCCTCAGGAGCATTGGCCGGGTTACCACCCGCTTATGCGATTTCGCCGCCGACGATTGATCCCGGTGCGGTGCCGCCCGACGGCCCGCCCGGGCCGTCGGCGCCGATGAAGCAGAATTCATACTGCACCGAGGTCGGCGTGCTGCCCGGCACAGATTTCCGGTTGCAGCCCAAGTACATGGACATGCTGAACCTGCAGGAGGCATGGCAGTTCGGTCGCGGCGCCGGCATCAAGGTGGCCGTCATCGACACCGGTGTGAGCCCCCACCCGCGGTTTCCGCGCCTGATCCCCGGCGGTGACTACGTCATGGGCGGCGACGGGCTGTCGGACTGCGACGCCCACGGCACGATCGTGGCCTCGATGATCGGCGCCGCGCCGGCCAACGGCGCCGGAGTGCCACCGGCCGCGCCGCGCCGGCCGGTCACCATCCCCACCACAGAACCGCCACCCAAAGCGCCGCCGCCCCAGACGGTGACGTTGTCGCCCTTGCCCCAGACCGTGACGATGGTTCCGCCCTCGCCGACGGAGCAACAGCCGGCTCCGGGACCGTTCGGGCTGCCACCGCCACCGCCCGCGCCCGCAGGTCCACCGCCGGGACCGCCGCAGGGCGGGCAGGCCCCGGCCGGCAACCACGGCGGCGGCACGGTGACCATACCCAGCTACTCCGGTGGGAGCCACGTGGTCGGCGTCGACAACTCGCGCGGCCCGCGCCCGCTGGATCCACCGCCCAGCCCGCCACCTCCGCCGCCGGCACCGCCCTCGGCTGGTCCGGACGCGTTCAGCGGTGTCGCCCCGGATGTGGACATCATCGGGATCCGCCAGTCGAGCCAGGCCTTCGGCCTCAAGGACGCCTACACCGGTGACGAAGATCCGCAGACTCGCGCAAAGATCGACGGTGTCCAGACGATGGCTCGGGCGATCGTGCACGCCGCCAACATGGGCGCGCAGATCATCAACATCTCGGACGTGACCTGCATGAGCGCGCGCAACATCGTCGACCAGCGCGCGCTGGGCGCCGCGGTCCGTTATGCGGCGGTCGACAAGAACGCCGTGATCGTGGCCGCGGCCGGCGACACGAGCAAAAAGGACTGCAAGCAGAATCCAGCGCATGATCCGTTGCAGCCCAACGATCCTCGCAACTGGAGTTCCGTTACCACCGTCGTGACGCCGTCCTGGTTCAGCGACTATGTCCTGACGGTGGGTGCGGTCGACGAGGATGGCCGGCCGATGACCCAGGGCAACCAGGGGCAGGCATCGACGAGCGTGGCCGGTCCCTGGGTGGGCATCGCCGCGCCCGGTACCGACGTCATCGGGCTATCCCCCCGGGACGACGGCGTCATCAACGCGATCGACGGGCCGGACAACACGCTGCTGGTTCCGTCCGGCACTAGCTTCTCGGCCGCGATCGTGTCCGGCGTCGCCGCGCTCGTTCGCGCGAAGTTCCCCCAGCTGTCGGCTTACCAGGTCATCAACCGGCTGACCCGAACCGCCCGCGCGCCAGCGCGCGGCGTGGATAACCAGATCGGGCACGGCATCGTCGACCCGGTGGCGGCACTGACGTGGGACGTACCCGAAGGACCGTTGAAGCCGCCGCAGCAACTTTCGGCGCCGCTGAACATACCGAAGCCCGTCCCACCCCGGGATATGGTGCCAGTGTGGGTGGCCGCCGGAGGCTTGCTCGGGGCGTTACTGATCGGTGGGGGCGTGTTTGGAACGGCGATGCTGATGAAGCGATCGCGAAAGCAGCAATAAGGGCGGAGCAGCAACAGTCATGAAAGCTCAGCGCAGGTTCGGTTTGTCATTGTCGTGGCCGCGGGTCACCGCGGTGTTCCTGGTCGACGTCGCGATCTTGGTGGTGGCCAGCCACTGCCCGGAGTCCTGGCAGGGCACCTATCGCATCGCGTTCTGGGTGGGCGTCGGGCTGGCGGCGTTGATCGCTCTGTTCTCGCTGGTCACCTACCACGGCGTGACGGTGACATCGGCATTGGCCACCTGGCTGTGGGATTGGTCAGCCGACCCCGGCACCGCGCTGGGCGCCGGCTGCACGCCGGCGGTCGACTACCAGCGCCGCTTCGGGCGCGACAAGGTCGGCGTGCGCGAGTACGAGGGCCAGCTGGTCTCGGTCGTCGCGGTGAACGGGGACGACGACGACCCGTCGTCGCGCCACCGGCACCGGACCTCGCCGCCCACCCTGCTGGTGCAGGCGGTGGCTGATGGCTTGCGGCAGTTCGACATTCACCTCGATAACGTCGATATCGTGTCGGTGAAGGTGCGCCGCGGCGGCAACGCCGCCGAGCTGTCGAAGCTCGACGACTGGGGCCCCGAGGAGTGGGAGGTGGCGAACGGAGAGCCTTCCTCGTACGTTCGCCGCACCTGGCTGGTGTTGCGGATGAACCCGCAACGCAACATCGCCGCTGTGGCGGTCCGCGATTCGCTGGCTTCGACTTTGGTGGCGGCCACCGAGCGGCTGGCTCAGGATCTCGATGGACTTACCTGTGCCGCAAGGCCGTTGACCGCCGAGGAGATCACCGAGGTCGACCGCGCGGTGCTGGCCGACCTGGAGCCCACCTGGAGCAGGCCCGGCTGGCGCCACCTCAAACACTTCAACGGCTTCACCAACAGCTTCTGGGTGACGCCCGCCGACATCACCACCGACACGCTCGACGAGCTGTGGCAGGCGGACACCGTCGCCACCGTGCTGACGGTCCGGCTCACCGCTCGCGCGGGCCGGCCGCAGGTCTCGGCCTGGGTGCGCTACCACACCGAGAAGCGGCTGCCCCGGAATGTTTCGTCCGGCCTCAATCGCCTCACGGGCCGCCAGTTGGCCGCGGTCCGAGCCAGCCTGCCCGCCCCCGCGACACATGCCTCGCTTGTCGTTCCGAGCCGTGCCGTGCGTGACGACGACGAGCTCACGCTTTCGGTCGGTCAGCTGCGAGAGAGCCCGGCGGGCGTGCCTGTGGCGCAATGACGCGGCCGCAATCGACCGCTGAGGGCGCCCGCAACGCGATGGTAGCCGGCCTGCTGGCATCGGGGATATCGGTCAATGGGCTCCAGCCCAGCCACAACCCGCAGGTGGCGTCGCAGATGTTCGCCACGGCCAGCAACCTGGACCCCGGGATGTGTGACGCCTGGCTGGCGCGGTTGCTGGCGGGGGAGCGGAGCCTCGAGGTGCTCGCCGGTGCGTGGGCGTCGATCCGCACGTTCGGATGGGAGACCCGCCGGCTCGGCGTCACCGAATTGCACTTCCGTCCCCAGGTCTCGGACGGCTTGTTCCTGCAGCTGGCCGTCACCAGCGGCGAGTCACTGGCGTGCGCTTACGCGGCCGTGCTGGCTGAGGCCAAACGCTACGAGGAGGCGGCGGAACTACTCGACGGGGTCGAGCCGCGCCAACCCTTCGAGCAGGAGCTGGTCGACTATGTGCGGGGCATCCTGTATTTCCGCACCGGGCGGTGGCCGGATTTGCTCAACCAATTTCCGGAGGGCAAGGTCTGGCGTCAGCCCGAACTGAAGGCCGCCGGAGCGGCCATGGCGACGACGGCGCTCGCGTCGCTCGGTGTCTTCGAGGAGGCGATCCGGCGGGGCCAGGACGCGATTGAAGGAGACCGCGTTCCGGGAGCGGCCAACATCGCCCTCTACACCCAGGGCATGTGCCTGCGGCACCTGGGCCGCGAGGACGAGGCCGTCGAGCTGTTGCGCCGGGTGTATTCGCGGGATCCGAAGTTCAGCCCGGCCCGCGAAGCGCTGGATAACCCGACCTATCGACTGGTCCTCACCGACCCGGAAACCATTGAGGCGCGAACGGATCCGTGGGACGCGGACAGCGCGCCGACCCGGGAGGAGACGGAGGCCGCTCGCCACGCCGAGGAGGCCGCAAGGTACCTGGCCGAGGGTGACGCCGAGCTCAACGCGATGCTGGGCATGGAACGCGCCAAGCGGGAAATCAAGCTCATCAAGGCGACGACGAAGGTGAACCTGGCCCGCGCCAAGATGGGCCTTCCGGTGCCGGTGACCTCGCGCCACACACTGCTGCTGGGTCCGCCCGGGACCGGTAAGACCTCGGTCGCGCGGGCCTTCAGCAAACAGTTGTGCGGCTTGACGGTGCTGCGCAAACCGGTGGTGGTCGAAACCAGCCGCACCAAGCTGCTGGGCCGGTACATGGCCGACGCGGAGAAGAACACCGAGGAGATGCTCGAGGAAGCTCTCGGCGGGGCGGTTTTCTTCGACGAGATGCACACGCTGCACGAGAAGGGCTACCAGCAAGGTGACCCGTACGGCAACGCGATCATCAACACGTTGCTGTTGTACATGGAGAACCATCGCGACGAGCTCGTCGTCTTCGGCGCCGGTTACGCGAAGGCGATGGAGAAGATGCTGGACGTGAATCAGGGTCTGCGGCGGCGGTTTTCGACCGTGATCGAGTTCTTCAGCTATACGCCCGACGAGCTGGTCGCGTTGACCCGGCTGATGGGCCAGGAGAACGAGGACGTCATCACCGAGGAAGCGGCGCATTCCCTATTGCCTTCCTACACCAGGTTTTATCTCGACGAGAACTACTCCGAAGACGGGGACCTGATCCGCGGCATCGATACGCTCGGCAATGCCGGTTTCGTGCGCAATGTGGTCGAGAAGGCCCGCGATCACCGCAGTTTCCGTCTCGACGACGAAGATCTGGATGCGGTGCTGGCCAGCGACGTCACCGAGTTCAGCGAGCGCCAGCTCCTGCGGTTCAAGGAACTGACCCAGGAGGACCTGGCCGAGGGCCTCAGCGCGGCGGTCGCCGAGAACAAGACGACGTAGTTCGCGCGGCGAACTCACCTCGGCTGGTTCCTGCTCGCGGCCTGGCGCCTAATCAGCCTTCCGCAGGGTTCTGTGGCGGTGTCCGGTACAGCCGGGTTTCTCCGCCGTGAGCAACCGCCGCGGCAGCGGACCGCGATCCGGATTCCGTCCGCCCACCCGGCTGGCATGACGGTGGACCTCCGGGGTTTTCTACAAACTGCTTTTAAGAAAGAGGGCACGTTCAGCAACGTCATAGGCGTCGCAGCGGAGTCTCCAAGCCCCGCCGAAACCATCGATGACCAGGCAAACAGGGCCTCCCAGGAAACTGTCAGCAGCTAATCAGCGGCGCGGCAGAGTAGCCCATCTACCCTTCGTGTGGGTGAACAGTAGGGGAACACCATGGCAATCGGCTATCAGTTCGGCGACGCAGGCGGGCACGGAGCCACCGTTCGCGTCCAGGCGGCGTCGGTGGTGACCGAGCGTCAGCCTCGTTCGCGATGTACCGGCCGCGCGAGGCTGCCGCGACGGTGCGGGCTCGGTGGCCCGCCGGGAGTTCATCACCCGGTTGGGTCGCAGCCTCCGGGTGATCCAGCAACGGCCAATGACCCACGGGCAAAAGTTCTAGACCGCCTGCAGCAACATGGCCAGCACCGACAACGCCGTCGGCTTCGGTTGGGCGCAATTGCGTCCCGATCGGGTTGACACGCTTGCTCTGAGCTTGCGGATTTAATACGCGACCGACATCGCGCATATGCTTTATATGCGTATTTCTGCTGTCTTGCCATATGGCGTTAGGAGGGATTCAGCGCTTCCAATCCGTCCTGCATTCAACTGGAAAGCAATTTAGCGCGATCGATAATAACGTCGATCCGTAGGACTTCCATTGCCAGAAATGGCGGTTTGCGCGTCGCGCTAAACCGCTGCTTAACTGCGCTTTTAACGTCGACTACCTCGGTGTATGCAAAATCACACACAGATAGCTGTGCGCCCACAAGTTCTCACAACAGTCGATGACGGTGTGACATTTGCTTTTTACAGTTTGTTACGTGGAGGGAACGCGGCCTGAAATGCGTTACCGACACAATGCTCTTATATTCATGGGCGGATGGCGGGTTGAGTCGCGCAATCTTCGTGGGATTTGAGTTAGGGAGGGAATGGTCCGTTGTTTGAAGTATGTGGAATGAGCTCGTGGCTTCAAAAACGGATCTGATGGATTTCATTAGAACCTTGCCGCGGTTGCGGCCGAGGCAGCAAAGCCGCGCCTACCCTGGCGGCCACTTGAGGGACGGGAGGTAGTCGATGTTGGACTTCGGAGCGCTTCCGCCGGAGATCAACTCGGGGCGGATGTACGTCGGTGCGGGGTCGGGTCCGCTGCTGGCCGCTGCGGCGGCGTGGGACGAATTGGCCGCAGAGCTGCAGGCCACAAGCGCCTCGTACGGCTCGACCATCGAGACGCTGGCGACGGGGCCGTGGACGGGGCCGTCGTCGATAGCAATGGCAGCCGCCGCCGCGCCATACGTGGCGTGGATGAACGCCACCGGCGCTCAGGCGGAGGAGGCCGGCGCCCAGGCCAAACTGGCCGCGGGCGCCTACGAGGCGGCGTTTGCAGCTACGGTGCCGCCACCGGTGATCGCGGCCAATCGCGCGCTGCTGGCAACGCTCATCGCCACCAACATCCTCGGCCAGAACACCCCGGCGATCGCCGCCACCGAAGCCCAATACATGGAAATGTGGGCCCAGGACGCCGCCGCGATGTACGGCTACGCGGCATCATCGGCGACCGCATCCCAACTGACGCCGTTCGCCGAGCCGCCGAGGACCACCAACGAGTCGGCCGGCCCGATGCAGGCGGCCGCGGTCACGCAGTCGGGTGCGCAATCAAGCTCCAACACCGCCTCTCAGCTGAGCACGCTGCAACCCCTGCTGAACGCCGGCAATGTCGCGGCGGCCAACCCTACGACGGGGACTGGAATCACCACCGGAATCGGGCAAAACCTCGACTACTGGAACAACATCTGGTCGGTGCTGACGGGCCCGTATTCGCCCCAGTCATGGAGCAGCGTCCCGGGTGGCCCCTTCCTGTCGTTCGGTCAGGCGTACGCCTGGGGCCAGAACGGCCAGAGCGCCGCGGCCTATTTGTCCGGCCCGAAGGCGATCTCCGGGGCACTGGCGCCACTGACCAGCGGACCCAGCGCTGTGCGGCCCATGCTGAGCTCCGCCGTCGGACCGGTTTCGGGCTCCATGGGCAAAGCGCCCCTGGTCGGCAGCATGTCGGTACCGCAGGGCTGGACGGAGGCGGCGCCGACCATCCGCACCGTCGCCCAGGTGATGCCCACCAACCTGGCTGCCGCGCCGGCCGCTGCGCTGGCCGGCGAAGAGGGCGTCTTCAGCCAAATGGGTCTGTCCAGCCTGCTGGGGCGGGCCGTCGCCGCGAGCGCGACCCACCCCATGAGCGGAAGTGCCGCCGCAGCGGCCAGCTCGCTGGGCAGTGCCGTTGCCGAGGCCGACCCGGCCGCCGCCACCATCATCGTCATCCCGTGCATCGAGGAGTGACCGCCATGAACACACCGCACACCAGCCCAGCACCGTCCACCCGGCCGCCAGCCACCAGGTAAGGGATCACAGATGTTTTACGGAGCCTTTCCGCCGGAGTTCAATTCGGGCCGGATGTATGCCGGTCCGGGACCGGAGTCGTTGGTGGCTGCCGCAACCGCATGGGAGAACCTGGCCGCGGAGTTGCAGTCCGCGGCGTCGGCCTATTCGTCGGTGGTTTCGAGCCTGGCCACCGGGCCATGGGTGGGCCCCTCATCAACTGCCATGGCCTCGGCGGCCGCGCCCTATGTGACCTGGATGCAGCAGACCGCGATTCAGGCCCAGGAAGCCGCCACTCAGGCCAACGCGGCGGTAGCCGCGTACGAGGCGGCGTTCGCTGCGCACGTGCCGCCCCCGGTGATCGCGGAGAACCGTGCCCTGTTGGCGCAGCTGATGGCGACCAACCTGTTCGGGCAGAACACTGCCGCGATCGCGACCACCGAGACCCAGTACAGCGAGATGTGGGCCCAGGACGCAGTAGCGATGGACAGCTACGCCACCTCGTCGGAGGCGGCCTCGAGGTTTACCCCGTTCGCGGAGCCGCCCGCGACCACGAACACTGCCGGCACAACGATGCAGGCGGCCGCGATAAGCCAAAGTGCCGGCACCTCCGCCGGCAATGCCGGGTCAACGGTCAGCGCGGCAGCCAACTCGCTGACCACGACCGCGACGGCGGGCAACCCGATACTGGCATGGCTCTCGCAGCTCGCCACCCAATACAACACCACCATCACCACCTTCTTGAAAGGCTTCGGCACAACTCCTGGCGGCACCCCATTGATCACGGCCATGTACAACGCGGTCAAGGTGCCGTTGGGCCTGACCACACAGTTCAACGACGTCGGATTGCTGATCAACTTCCCCCTGTCGCAGTGGCTCAAGTTCGCCCCACCCGCCGCCTACGGCGCGCTACCGAAGGACGCGCTGGGCGCCGGCCTGGGGGCGCTGGGCTTCGGCCGGGGCACGCTCTACGACGCGATCACCCCGACGGCGGGCTTCGCGCGTGGCACGTTGGTGGGCCAGTTGAGCGTTCCGCCCAGCTGGGCCTCGGCCACGCCGGCCATCCGAACGGTTGCCGCGGCACTGTCGGCCGCGGGACCCGAGGCGGTGCCGGCGGCCGCGCTGGGCGAGGGCAGCCTGTTCAGTTCGATGGGGATGGCGGGGATGCTGGGCAGCGCCCTCGGCTCCGGGGGGCCCACCGTGGTCGGCGCCGGCGTGCGCAACCGGATGAAACCCATTAAGGACCTAAAAGACAAGCAATCGCCGGAACAGCTGAAGCGTCTGGTCGCGCAGATTTCGGAGAAACCCGAAACCGTGCAGCACCACAACGTCGACCAGGAAGGTCTCGACGCCCTGCTCGAGCAGCTGGCGAAGAAACCCGGCATCCACGCCGTGCACCTGAAAAAGGGCGACAAGTCCAAAGTCCTGCCCGCCGACGTCCAATTAGGTTAACGGCCAACATGATTCAACCCCCTGCAGCTACGCGCAAGGAAGGCGAGCAATGAAACGGTTACTGGTTCTACTGGGCGTGCCCGTCATGATGGGCCTGGCCGCACCGGCATACGCCGATCCTCCACCCGTACCGGACGGCGACGACGGGGCGTTCCTCGCCGCCCTGCATACTGCCGGCTTCGGCTTCGCAAGTCCGGATGCGGCCGTCGGGGCGGGCCGGGCGGTGTGTTCGTGCCTGAACAACGGGGAATCGGGCTTGGAGCTGGTCCATGACGTGAAGATGCACAACCCGGGCATGGACATGGAGATGGCTTCCAACTTCGCCATGATCTCCGCGAAATACTACTGTCCGCACCAGCTCAGCAAGGCCTGATCGGGGTGGGCTACGGCTGTATTACACTGGCCCACAAGCTATTTCGCTAAGCCGAGCCAGTGCTGCAGCCGGCGTCACGCCATGAGACAATCACCGGTTATGAGGCTGCTGCTGGCGCTGATCGCCGTTCCCGCCGCGATCGCGCTCGCCGCGCCCGCGCACGGCGAGCCGGATGCGGGCGGCGTCGACGAGGCGAGCTTTCTCGCGTCGTTGCGAAGCGCGGGCATCACCTACAAGACGCCGGAGGCAGCGGTCCAGTTCGCCCAAGCGGTGTGCACTGCAATGGGCAATGGCGAGTACGGCCCCCAGATGGTCAACGATTTGAAGGGCCAAAATCCCGGGCTCACCACGGAACACGCCACGTCGTTCCTGGCGATCGCCGCGAAATTCTATTGTCCCCAGCAACTCAACAAGGGCTAGCCTGGCGTCGGCCATAACGGGAACCGCTTGGCGGCGCACGGATTTCGCACGCATGGACGCAACGCATCCGGTTCGGCTCGGGGCCACCTGCCGTTCACCTGAGAGTGATTAGCTCCGCCGGTGCTGACCCGGCGGAAGGAGTGCCGATGGAGACCACGCTGAGCGTCGCCGATTTCGCGCTCCGGCTCGCCGTCGGCGTGGGATGTGGCGCCCTCATCGGCCTGGAGCGGCAATGGCGGGCGCGCCGGGCCGGCCTGCGGACCAACGCGCTGGTCGCCGGCGGCGCGACGTTGTTCGTGCTCTATGCCGCCGCCACCGCGGACACCAGCCCCACCAGGGTGGCGTCGTACGTGGTGTCCGGCATCGGATTCCTCGGCGGTGGCGTGATCCTGCGCGAGGGCGTCAACGTCCGGGGCCTCAACACCGCGGCCACCCTGTGGTGTTCTGCGGCGATCGGCGTCCTGGCGGCGTCGGGACACCTGGTGTTCGCGCTGATCGGCACCGGGACCGTCATCGCCATTCACGTGTTCGGGCGCCCCCTCGGCCGACTGATCGACCGCGACAACACCGGCGACGAAGACGAAAGTTTGCGGCCCTACCTGGTGCAGGTGGTTTCCCGCCCGAAACACGAGCAGTACGCGCGCGCTCAGATCGTGCAGCACGCGAGCGGCAACGACATCACGCTGCGCGGCATCCATACCGGGCGGTCCGGCGACGACGAGGTCACGTTGACCGCGCACCTACTCATGGACGGCGACGCCCCGTCCCGGCTGGAGCGGCTGGTGGCGGAGCTGTCGCTGCAGCCGGGAGTTCGCGCGGTGCAGTGGTACGCCGGCGACGAAGCGCAATCGGACCGTTAGGGGCGTGACTGCAGCTCCGGCGCGGCCGCGGCCAGGAGGTCGGCACGGTTCCCGGTGAGCGGCGGGTAGATCCGCCGGGTGTTGATCGTCCGCTTCGTCGCCTTGGCCCGTTCGCCACTTGACACTAGCAGCCGATCCCATCCTTCGGTGTAAAATGCGCCGGCCGGTCCGAGGTCGAGGACCGTTACATACCAAGGGATTCGGAGAGCCAGCAGTGGCTCGCCGAACAGGTCGCTGATCACGTTGTAGCCGGCGTAGCGTCCCATCGGGCGGCCGTGTTGACACGACATCACCGACAGGTGGTCGTCGTCCATACGGGCGGCGGCGACGTCGCCCGCGGCAAAAATTGCGGGGACGCCGATGACCCGCAGAAAGTCATCGACGGACACCCGCCCCAGGCGGTCGCGCGCTACCGGCAACTGCTCGGTCAGCGAGCTGGCCCGCATGCCGGCACACCACACCACCGTGGCAGCCGCCAGGTGGTCGCCCGAGGTCAGCGACACACCGCGCTCGCTGATCGCGGCGACGCCCACGCCCGCCCGGGTCTCGACGCCGTTGGCCGCCAGCGCGGCTTCGATCACCGGACGCGCCGAGGCGCCCATGTCGGAGCCGATCCGGCTTCGATCCAACAGCACCACTCGGGTAGTGACAGTGCTCCCAGCGAACAGCCGCCGCAACCTGTCCGGTAGCTCGCACGCCACTTCGATGCCGGTCAGTCCCGCCCCGACCACGACGACCGTGCCCGCCGCTGCCGTGGGGGAACCGTCGGCGAGCCGAAGCAGATGGTCCCGCAACGCAACGGCACCGTCATATGTGTCGACGTCGAAGCCGAACTCCCGCAGACCCGGTACGGCGGGTTTGCGGCCCTGGCTGCCCGAGGCCAGCACCAACCGGTCGTAGTCGTACGTCACGCCACCCGATGTGGCGACGGTGCGAGCGTCGGTGTCGATCGCGGTCACCTCGGTGACGACATGTGCCACACCGACGGGGTCGAGCAGTCCGGCGAGCGGGACGCGGCATGGGCGCAGGTCGGCCTCGTAATTGCGCACCCGGATGTCGTGGAAGGGTTGGATGGCCAACACGGTGATGTCGACCGCGCCCGTCGGAATGGCCAGCTCGTCGAGGCGGCGGGCTGCGCCGAGCGCCGCCCATAATCCGGCAAAGCCCGAGCCGATCACCACCACAGCGGTCAACTGCCCACACCTCGCGTCGTTCGGCCCCGTCAACCCAGTGTGGGCCGGATGTCGGACCAAGGCGACCCGACTGTCCGGTCGGTCGTCGTAGTCTTATGCCTGTGAGTACGCTTTCAGCCTTCGTGTCGGCGCTGCCCCCGCAGCTGCGGGACCCCGTGCTGCTCGCCGTTCCGTTCTTCTTGCTGCTGTTGGCCCTGGAATGGTCGGCCGCCCGAAAGCTGGAGAGCATCGTCGAGAACGAGCGGCCCGTGTCCGGCGCGTACCTGACCCGCGACTCGCTCGCCAGCATCTCTATGGGGCTGGTGTCGGTGGGCACCACCGCCGCGTGGAAGACGCTGGCCCTGTTCGGCTACGCCGCGATCTATGCCTACGTGGCGCCGTGGCACCTGTCGGCGGCCCATTGGTACACCTGGGTCATCGCACTCGTCGGTGTCGACCTGCTGTATTACGCCTACCACCGGATCGCACACCGGGTCCGGCTGATCTGGGCGACACACCAAGCCCATCACTCCAGCGAATACTTCAACTTCGCGACCGCGCTGCGCCAGAAGTGGAACAACAGCGGCGAAATCCTGATGTGGGTGCCCCTGCCGCTGCTGGGGATCCCGCCCTGGATGGTGTTCTTCAGTTTCTCGATCAGCCTGATCTACCAGTTCTGGGTGCACACCGAGCGGATCGACAAGCTGCCACGGCCCTTCGAATTCGTCTTCAACACCCCGTCACATCACCGGGTGCACCACGGGATGGACCAGATCTACCTCGACAAGAACTACGGCGGAATCCTCATCCTCTGGGACCGGCTGTTCGGCAGCTTCCAGGCCGAGTTGTTCCGCCCGCACTACGGCCTGACCAAGCGGGTCGACACGTTCAACATCTGGAAGCTGCAGACCCGTGAATACGTCGCGATCGCCCACGACTGGCGTTCCGCGACCCGGTTGCGCGACCGTCTGGGCTATGTCTTCGGCCCGCCGGGCTGGGCCCCACGCGCCGCGGAGCTCACCGAGGCCGCCGTTTCCCTGGCGACATCTCCGTAACGCCGGCGGCGGACGGCGCGAAGACTTCTGCGTAACGGAAAGTCACGCCGTAATCTCAAATCGGTCGAGATTTGGCCCGGACGGATCGGAGTGGATGGTGCGTCGCCTGGCAATGCGAGCGTTCACCGCTTCGATCACCGTGGCCGCGTTCGCGCAATGGATGCCGCCTGCGCCGGCCAAAGCCGACCCCGTCATGGTCTATCCGGGCATGGAGATCCGCCAGGACAATCGCGTCTGCACGCTGGGCTACGTCGACCCCAACCTCAAGATCGCGTTCACCGCGGGGCACTGCCGCGGCGGCGCGGGCGTCGTCACCGACCGGGGCGGGGCCGTCATCGGCCGCCTGGCCGCCTTCCGGGACAACACCCCCAGCGGCACGACGGTGGCCACCGACCAGCTGATCACCGACTACGAGGCGATCGTGCTGGACAACGGCGTGATGGCGAACAACGTCCTGCCGGGCGGGCGTCCACTGATCTCGAATCCAGCGGCGGCGCTCGCTCCCGGACAGGCGATCTGCCACTTCGGCGTCAGCACCGGCGAAACCTGCGGAACGGTGGAGAGCGTGAACAACGGCTGGTTCACCATGTCGCACGGCGTGCAGAGCCACAACGGCGATTCGGGTGGCCCGGTGTACCTGCCTTCCAGCGCCGGTCCGGGGCTGCTCGTGGGGATCTTCAACAGCGTGTGGGGGGATTTCCCGGCGGCGGTGTCGTGGCGGGCCACTTCAGAGGAAGTCCGTGAGGACCTCGGTGTGACGCGCGGGGGCGCCCGCTAGGCGATTCAGCGGGCCTCGTCCGCCTCCGCGAGGGCGAACACCGGGATCGTGGGTGCGACGGCGCGGAACTCCTCGTCGGTGCTGTCCGGGGTCAGCCCGGCAACGTAGTCCTTGACCTGCCAGTACCAGCGCTCCAGATAGCGCCGCAGCAGTTCCGGTTTGGCCGCGTCGGCCACCTCGCTGACCCGGGCGCGGCGCCGGCGCCAGCGCGGGCCGGTTTCGACGACGCCCGCAGCCCGGACGTTGCGGGCCCACTGGGTGTTGCCGCGCGGTGAGACCAGGTAGTCCACCCCGTCAACGGTCAGCAGATTGATGACGACCGCCCGCGTCTTCCCACTTTTGCGCCCGCGCACCCGCAGCGCATGGGTGCCGGCGATGCTGACACCCATCTCGGCAAGCCAGCGGATCACCGCGTTGGCGGCCCGCACGACCCCGCTCGGTTCTTCGTATCGGGTGGACATGTCGCATCCTCTCTCGCAATCTCCAGAGAGCAGTGCTCTCTAAACCGGCGACACTGCCACACTCCTGGCCAGAAAGCAAGAGCGGTGATCTCGGTTATGCCAGACTGACCGCGTGGGCAAACGCCAGGAGACCCGACAGCAGATCGAGGCGCGCATCATCCAGCTCGGTCGCCAGCAGCTGGTCGACCGCGGTGCGGCCGGGTTGTCCGTGCGTGCGATCGCCCGTGACCTCGGCATGGTGTCGTCGGCCGTGTACCGCTACGTGTCCAGCCGCGACGAGCTGCTGACCTTGCTGCTGGTCGACGCCTACTCGGACCTGGCCGACGCCGTCGATCGCGCCCGCGAGGCGGTCGGGGACCTTTGGAGCGACGATGTCATCGCCATTTCCCGGGCGACACGGGAGTGGGCCGTCGCGCACCCGGCCCGCTGGGCCCTGCTGTACGGCAGCCCGGTGCCCGGCTATCACGCACCGCCGGAGCGCACCGTAGCCGTGGGAACCCGGGTGGTGGCGGCCTTCTTCGACGCCGTGGCGTCCGGCATTGCCACCGGCGACATCAGGCTGACCGATACCGTTGCGCCCCAACCGATGTCGTCGGACTTTGAGCGGATTCGCCAGGAGTTCGGGTTTCCCGGCGATGATCAGGTAGTCGCCAAGTGCTTCCTGTTGTGGGCGGGGGTGCTGGGTGCGATCAGTCTCGAGGTGTTCGGGCAATACGGCGCGGATACCCTGACAGACCCCGAGGCGGTGTTCGACGCGCAGCTTCGGCTCCTGGTGGACGTGTTGAGCCAACATTGACGGCCCGGGCCGGCCGCCGGCCGGAATTAGAACATGTTCACCCAGCCTGCGGAGCGCAGGAGCCGCTCACCATGGCAAAGTTTTCGCGGGCCTTTCTGGCTGCCGAGCCACTGGACTATCCTGCGAGACGATGACCCTTCCCGTTCAATCGCCAACGCAGATCGCGTGGGTTACCACCGACCTGGATGCGACCGAAACCGCCCTCACCGGCTTGTTAGGAGTGCGTAAATGGGTCCGCATACCCGACGTGCACTTTGCTCCGGAATCCTGCAGCTACCTTGGCAAGCCAGCCGATTTCGTCGCCAGCATCTCGCTGAGCTATCTCGGCGACATGCAGTTGGAACTGATCCAACCCATCCGCGGGGAGAACATCTATAGTGACTTTCTGCGCGAATCCGGGCCCGGTCTGCACCACATTTGCATGGAGGCCGAGAACCCCGAGCAGTTCGACGCGGTGTTGGCCGAGGCCGGGGAATTCGGCGCCGCGGTCGTGCAGCAAGGCGTGATGCCCGGCGGGATTCAGTTCGCCTATGTGTCAGCGCCGCGGGCGGCGGTGCCGTTTGTTGAGATCGCCTACATCGCGCCCGAGATGAGGGCGTTTTACGACTACATCAAACAGGAGCAGCGGTGAGTCGCCCCAGCGACGATGCAGTGCTCAGCGATGAGGAGGAGTGGCGCCAGTGAGCACGGAAATACCGGCAACGGTCAGCGCGGACGACGTGACGTCGTGGTCAGATGACGTCGACGTGGTGGTGGTCGGCTTCGGCATCGCGGGCGGCTGCGCCGCCGTCAGTGCGGCGGCCGCCGGGGCGAAGGTGCTGGTGCTGGAGCGCGCCGCGGCGGCGGGCGGCACGACTTCGCTTGCCGGGGGCCACTTCTATTTGGGTGGAGGAACGGCGGTTCAGGAGGCCACCGGGCACGCCGACTCGCCGGAGGAGATGTACAAGTACCTGGTCGCCGTGTCCCGGCAGCCGGATCACGACAAGATCCGCGCCTACTGCGACGGCAGCGTCGAGCACTTCAATTGGCTGGAAGACTTGGGTTTTCAATTCGAGCGCAGTTACTTTCCGGGCAAGGCGGTCATCCAGCCCAACACCGAGGGCTTGATGTTCACCGGCAACGAGAAGGTGTGGCCCTTCTTGGAGCAGGCGGTGCCGGCGCCGCGCGGCCACAAGGTGCCCGTGCCCGGAGACACCGGTGGCGCCAGCATGGTGATCGATCTGCTGCTGAAGCGCGCCGCGGACCTGGGCGTGCAGATCCGGTACGAGACGGGCGCGACCGAACTCATCGTGGACGGTTCGGGCGCGGTGAGCGGTGTCATGTGGAAGCAGTTCTCCGAAACCGGTGCGATCAAAGCAAAGTCGGTGATCGTCGCTGCCGGGGGATTCGTGATGAACCCGGAGATGGTTGCCAAGTACACCCCCAAGCTGGCCGAGAAACCGTTCGTGCTGGGCAACACCTACGACGACGGGCTGGGCATCCGGATGGGCGTATCGGCCGGTGGCGCAACCGAGCACATGGACCAGATTTTCATCACGGCTCCGCCGTACCCGCCGTCGATCCTGTTGACGGGCATCATCGTGAACAAACTGGGACAGCGCTTCGTCGCCGAGGATTCCTACCATTCCAGGACTTCCGGGTTCATCATGGATCAGCCGGACAGCGCGGCGTTCCTCATCGTCGACGAGGCGCACCTGGAGCACCCCAAGATGCCGCTGGTCCCGCTGATAGACGGATGGGAGACCGTCCCGGAAATGGAAGCCGCACTTGGCATTCCGGAGGGCAACCTGGTCGCGACGCTGGACCGGTACAACGCCAACGCCGCCCGCGGCGAGGACCCCGACTTTCACAAGCAGCCCGAATTCCTTGCGGCACAAGATCACGGGCCGTGGGGGGCGTTCGACATGTCATTGGGTAAGGCGATGTACGCCGGTTTCACCATCGGCGGGCTCGCCACGTCCGTGGACGGCGAGGTGCTGTGCGAGGACGGCACCGTCGTGCCGGGCCTGTACGCGGCCGGGGCGTGCGCGTCCAACATCGCCCAGGACGGTAAGGGCTACGCCAGCGGCACGCAGCTGGGGGAGGGCTCGTTCTTCGGCCGCCGCGCCGGAGCGCACGCGGCCCACAGCGCCCGAGGGGCCGCAGGAGCGTAGGCGCGCTAGGACACAGCGCCGGAGCGCATGCGGGCCGGAAGCGCTAGACGCGCGCGGGTTCCTTCTTCTCCTCCACGGGTCCCAGCCGCCACGGCCCGCCGCCGAGCAATTGCAGCTCTTGTTCGTGGTGCTGTTCGACGGTGGGCCGATGACTGACGCTGACCACCACACAGTCCGGCAGCTCGGTCCGCATCAGCTGGTACAACGCGAATTCCAGGCCTTCGTCCAGCGCGGAGGTGGCCTCGTCCAGGAAGACCGCTTTGGGTTTGGTGAGCAGGATGCGCGCGAAGGCGACACGCTGCTGCTCGCCCGGGGACAGCACCTTGGCCCAATCCCGCTCTTCGTCGAGCCGGTCCAGCAGTGGCGCCAGCGCGACTTTGGTGAGCACCTCTCGCAGCTCGGCATCGGAGACGTCGTCCGGCGAGTTCGGGTAACACACCACGGTGCGCAGGCTGCCCAGCGGCACGTACGGCAACTGCGACAGGAACATCGTCGCGTTGTCGCCCTGCGGACGGCAGAGGGTCCCGGACGCGTACGGCCACAACTCGGCCAGACTGCGCAGCAGCGTGGTCTTGCCGGCACCGGAACGCCCGGTGATCACCAGCGAATCGCCCTCGGCGAGTTGAACATCGAGCGGGTCGATCAGCCGATCGCCGGCCGGCGTGCGCACCTCGATGTCGCGAAGCTCGACGGGAGCCTCTTCGCTCGGCTTGACCAAGATGGTCGGCAGCGCGCGGCCCTTGTCGTTGGCGTCGACCAGCCCGTGCAACCGGATGATCGACGCGCGGAAGGCCGCGAACGCGTCGTAGTTGTTGCGGAAGAACGACAGCGAATCCTGAATATTGCCGAAGGCCGTCGCGCTTTGCCCAACGTCGCCGAAGTCGATCCGGCCGGCGAACAGGCGCGGCGCCTGAATCACCCACGGCAGCGGAACGATTGCCTGCGACACCGACCAGTTCCAGCCGTTGAAGATGATGGTCCGGCGGACGAACTTGCGGTAGTTGTCGATGATCGGGGTGAAGCGCCGCCACAGTTGCGCCCGCTCCACTCGCTCGCCTCGGTAGAAGCCCACCGCCTCTGCGGCATCGCGCAATCGGACCAAGGCGTACCGGAACGCGGCGTTCAGCTTCTCGTTGTTGAAGCTGAGCCAGATCAGCGGATGGCCGAGCCAGATCGCCACCAGCGTGGCGATCAGCACGTAGATCAGGACGGTCCAGAACATCGCGCGCGGGAGCTCGACGCCCAACACGTTCAGGTTGCCGGAGAGGTTCCACAGGATCGCGGCGAAGGAGATCACCGAGGCCACCGCGTTCACGGCCCCGAACAGCAGGGTGCTGCCCGTCCCGTTCGAGGGGATGTTCGGGGTACCACCCGCATTCGCGGTGAAGATGTCGATGTCCTGCTGGATGCGCTGGTCGGGGTTATCGATGGTGTGGTCGATGAACAAGTCCCGGTAGTAAGCCCGGCCGGCGAGCCAGTCGTCGGTGAGATTGGCCGTCAGCCACATGCGCCAGGCGATGATGAACCGCTGCGTCAGGTAGATGTCCACCATGAACCGGATGACGTACAAGACCGCCAACACGATGAAGATCGCGATCGACATCCAAAAGCCGTGTATCCCGGACTGTTTGACGTTTTCATCGTCGGCCGCGAGGCCCTGCACCGCTTTTTGTACCGCGGTGTACAGGTCGTTGCCCTGGTAGCTGAGCAACACCATCAGCCGCACGGACAGGAGCACGGACAGCAACAGCACGCCCAGCATCGCCCACACCCGCACGCTGTGCGCACCGACGAAGTAACCGCGCGTGATCCGCCAGAACTGCTGGCCCCAGGGCGTGAGATACCTGAAGGCGACCAGCACGATGAACAGCACCACCGCGCCGACGACCCACGCGATGGCTACCCACCGCAGGGAATCCACGGTGGCCGTCGACCAGTCGATCGACGGCTTGAACGGCTTCGGGCCCATGGTCGCTATCTCCTCGGGGTCGAGCTGGTGGACGCTGCCGGAACTTCAAATCCTCCGGCGAAGGTACCCGAAGGATCTGGATAGGCTGCGGTTATGAGCACCGACGCCATCCCCACACAAACATTGCACGCCGGCCGGCTCATCGCGCGGCGCCTACGCGCCAGCGGTGTCGACACCGTCTTCACGTTGTCGGGTGGCCACCTGTTTTCCGTTTACGACGGCTGCCGCGAGGAAGGGGTTCGGCTGATCGATACCCGCCACGAGCAGACCGCGACCTTCGCCGCCGAAGGGTGGTCGAAAGTGACGAGGGTGCCCGGCGTCGCCGCGCTCACCGCGGGGCCGGGCGTCACCAACGGCATGAGCGCGATGGCGGCGGCTCAGCAGAACCAGTCGCCCCTGGTCGTTTTGGGTGGCCGGGCGCCCGCGCAGCGGTGGGGCATGGGCTCGCTGCAGGAGATCGATCACGTGCCGTTCGTGGCGCCGCTGGCCCGCTTCGCCGCCACCGCGCAGTCGGCCGGGGACGCCGGCCGGCTCGTCGACGAGGCGTTGCTGGCGGCGGTCGGCGCCCCGTCGGGCGTCGGCTTCGTCGACTTCCCCATGGACCACGTGTTTTCCATGTCCGAGGATCACGGCCGCCCCGGGGCCCTTACCGACCTGGCGCCGGGGCCCACTCCCGACGGCGACGCGCTGGGTCGCGCCGCCGGCCTGCTCTCGGCGGCGCAGCGGCCGGTGATCATGGCGGGCACCAACGTCTGGTGGGGACACGGGGAGGCGGCGCTGCTGCGCCTCGCCGAGGAACTGCAAATCCCCGTGCTGATGAACGGGATGGCTCGCGGCGCGGTGCCCGCCGATCACCCGTTGGCCTTCTCCCGGGTGCGCGGAAAAGCGTTGGGGGAGGCGGACGTTGCGCTGATCGTCGGTGTCCCCATGGACTTCCGGCTCGGCTTCGGCGCCGTGTTCGGGCCACAAACCCGGCTCATCGTGGTGGACCGGGCCGAACCCGAGCGCAAACATCCCCGCCCGGTTGAGGCCGAGCTCTATGGGGACCTGCTGTCAACACTCGCGGCGCTGGCCGCCGGCGGCGGGACCGACCATCGAGTGTGGATCGACGACCTGCGGGCGGCCGAAACCGAGGCGCGCGGCAAGGAGAAGACCGAGCTCGCCGACGACCGCGTCCCGTTGCATCCCATGCGGGTGTATGCGGAGCTGGCGCCGATGCTGGACCGCGACGCGATCGTCGTCATCGACGCCGGTGACTTCGGGTCCTACGCCGGACGGGTGATCGACAGCTACCAACCGGGCTGCTGGCTGGACAGCGGCCCCTTCGGCTGCCTCGGCTCGGGCCCCGGTTATGCCCTGGCAGCCAAGCTCGCCCGGCCGGACCGTCAGGTCGTCCTCCTGCAGGGCGACGGCGCCTTCGGCTTCAGCGGCATGGAATGGGACACCCTGGTTCGGCACAACGTGCCCGTCGTCTCGGTGATCGGCAACAACGGAATCTGGGGGCTGGAAAAGCACCCCATGGAGGCGTTGTACGGCTATTCGGTGGTGGCGGAACTGCGTCCGGGCACCCGCTACGACGAGGTGGTGCGTGCCCTGGGTGGCCACGGCGAGCTGGTCTCCGCGCCGGCCGAGCTGCGGCCCGCGCTGGAACGCGCCTTCGCCAGCGGCCTGCCCGCCGTCGTCAACGTCCTCACCGACCCCAACGTCGCCTACCCACGCCGCTCGAACCTGGCCTGAGGGGCCCGACGGGCGGCGTGTCGCGCCCCGCGGCGGCGGTCCGCGGTTCGCGTACCGTTGACCTGTGCCAAAGACCTCCCGCGCGCAACCCGGCGGCCTGAGCAGCCGATTTTGGCGACTGCTCGGCGCCAGCACGGAAAAGAACCGCAACCGATCCCTTTCCCAGGTCACCGACTCTTCCGAATATGACGAGGAGGCCGCCGGCCTCACCGACGAGCAGCTCCGCAAGGCCGCCGGTCTGCTCAAGCTGGACGATCTCGCGGAGTCCGAGGACATCCCGCAATTCCTCGCGATCGCCAGGGAGGCGGCCGAACGGGCGACCACGCTGCGCCCGTTCGACGTGCAGCTGCTCGGCGCGTTGCGCATGCTCGCCGGCGACGTCATCGAAATGGCCACGGGTGAAGGCAAAACGCTCTCCGGAGCGATCGCGGCTGCCGGCTACGCCCTGGCCGGGCGGCACGTCCACGTGGTGACCATCAACGATTACCTGGCCCGCCGTGACGCGGAGTGGATGGGCCCGCTCATCGAGGCGATGGGGTTGACGGTCGGCTGGATCACGGCCGAGTCGACCAGCGAGGAGCGCCGCGCCGCCTATGGCTGCGACGTCACGTATGCCTCGGTCAACGAGATCGGTTTCGACGTGCTGCGCGATCAACTCGTGGTCGACGTCGACGACCTGGTGTCGCCCAACCCCGACGTGGCCCTGATCGACGAGGCCGACTCGGTGCTCGTCGACGAGGCGTTGGTGCCGCTGGTGCTGGCCGGCACCACGCACCGGGAAACGCCGCGGCTGGAGATCATCAAGCTGGTCGGCCAGTTGAAACCGGACACCGACTTCGAGACCGACGCCGATAGCCGCAACGTCCATTTGACCGACGTCGGGGCGCGCAAGGTCGAGAAGGCGCTCGGCGGCATCGACCTCTACTCCGAGGAGCACGTCGGCACGACCCTGACCGAGGTCAACGTCGCGCTGCACGCGCACGTGCTGTTGCAGCGCGACGTGCACTACATCGTCCGGGACGACGCGGTGCACCTGATCAACGCCGCCCGCGGCCGCATCGCCCAACTGCAGCGCTGGCCGGACGGCCTGCAGGCCGCGGTGGAGGCGAAGGAGGGCATCGAGACCACCGAGACCGGGGAAGTGCTGGACACGATCACGGTGCAGGCACTGATCAACCGCTACGAAACCGTGTGCGGCATGACCGGCACCGCACTGGCCGCCGGGGAGCAGCTACGCCAGTTCTACAAGCTCGGCGTGTCCCCAATTCCGCCGAATGAGCCCAACATTCGCGAAGACGAGTCCGACCGCGTCTACATCACGGCCGCGGCCAAGAACGACGGAATCGTCGCGCACATCGCCGAGGTGCATGAGACCGGGCAACCGGTGCTGGTCGGCACGCGGGACGTGGCCGAATCCGAGGAACTGCACGAGCGGCTGCTGCGCCGGGGCGTGCCCGCGGTGGTGCTCAACGCGAAGAACGACGCCGAGGAAGCCGAGGTCATCGCCGAGGCCGGCAAGTACGGGGTGGTGACGGTGTCGACGCAGATGGCGGGGCGCGGCACCGACATTCGGCTCGGCGGCTCCGACGAGGCCGACCACGACAGGGTCGCCGAACTCGGCGGGCTGCACGTGGTCGGCACGGGGCGGCATCACACCGAGCGGCTGGACAACCAGTTGCGCGGCCGCGCCGGACGCCAGGGCGACCCCGGCTCGTCGGTGTTCTTCTCGAGTTGGGAAGACGACGTCGTGGCGGCCAACCTCGACCGCAACAAGCTACCCATGGAAACCGACGAGGACGGCCGCATCGTCAGCCCCAAGGCGGCCGGGCTGCTCGACCACGCCCAGCGCGTCGCCGAGGGCCGGATGCTCGATGTGCACGCCAATACCTGGCGCTACAACCAGCTGATCGCCCAGCAGCGCGCCATCATCGTCGATCGGCGAAACACATTGCTGCGCACCGCAAGTGCGCGCGAGGAGCTCGCCGAGCTGGCGCCCAAGCGGTATAAGGAGTTGTCGAAGGACATTCCCGAGGATCGCCTCGAGAGGATCTGCCGGCAGATCATGCTCTATCACCTCGACCGCGGCTGGGCCGATCATCTGGCGTACCTCGCGGACATCCGCGAAAGCATCCACCTGCGGGCGCTGGGCCGGCAGAATCCGCTGGACGAGTTCCACCGGCTGGCGGTCGACGCGTTCGCGTCGCTGGCCGCGGATGCGATCGAGGCGGCGCAGCAGACGTTCGAGACGGCGAACGTCCTCGAGGAGGAACAGGGCCTGGATCTGTCCAAGCTGGCCCGGCCCACCTCGACGTGGACCTACATGGTCAACGACAACCCGCTGTCCGACGACACGCTGTCCACGCTGAGCCTGCCCGGCGTTTTCCGCTAGGTCGTCGACGGCGGGCGCCGAATGTGCGTCCAGCCGCACACTGGCGACCGAGTGTGTGTCCAGCCGCGCACCCGGCGTTCGACTAAGGTCACGGCTTATGGAGCCGGCGCTTCCGCCCAACCGGGTGCTGACGGTCCCCAACGCGCTGAGCGCGATCCGCCTGGTGCTCATCGGAGTGTTCATCTACGCCCTGCTGGTGGCGCACGCCAACGGGTGGGCGGTCGGGATCTTGATGTTCAGCGGTGCGTCCGACTGGGCCGACGGCAAGATCGCCCGGCTGCTCGATCAGTCGTCGCGGCTCGGCGTGCTGCTCGACCCGGCGGTCGACCGCCTCTACATGGTCTGCGTTCCCGTCGTGATGGCGCTGAGCGGGATCGTGCCGTGGTGGTTTGTCGCCATCCTGCTGGTGCGCGACGGGCTGCTGGCCGCGACGCTGCCGCTGCTGTGGAGCCGCGGGCTGTCCGCGCTGCCCGTCACCTACATCGGGAAGGCCGCCACGTTCGCGTTGATGTCCGGTTTTCCGCTGGTGCTACTCGGGACGTGGGACGCCCTGTGGAGCCGGGTCGTCGGGGCCTGCGGCTGGGCGTTCCTGATCTGGGGCATGTACGGCTACCTGTGGGCGTTCGCGCAGTACATGGTGCAGATGACGTTGGTGCTGCGCCGGATGCCCCGGGTCAAACACGGTGGACGCCCGCCCGCCGCGCCGAAGGCGGTCGAACATGGCTGACCCGGACCGCCTGCTCGGCGGCTACGACCCCAACGCCGGGCGCAGCGCCCACGTGGCGGCGCGCCCGCAGCTGATCCCGGTGCCGTCCCTGCTGCGCGCCCTGCTCTCCGAGCACCTGGACCCCGGGTACGCCGCGGCGGCGGCCAAACGCGGCGACGCCGCGGCGCATGCGCATGCGCACGGGCGCGACCGCGCCTTCGGCTGGCTGTGGCAGGCGTTGGCGGCGCTGCTGATCGCCATGGTCTTCGCCGCCGCCGTCGCGCAGGCCCGCTCGGTCGCCCCCGGTGTGCGCTCGGCGCAGCAACTGCTGCTGGGCAATGTGCGTTCCACCGAGAAAACTGCGGCCAAACTCGCCCAGCGGCGCACCGAACTGTCCTCCCAGGTGGATGGCGTGCAGCGCCGCGCACTGGCCGACGACGCCGAAGGGCAGCGGTTGCTGGCCCGCCTCGATGCGCTGGGCCTGGCGGCGGCCAGCACGGCGGTCATCGGCCCAGGGCTGAAGGTCACCGTGACCGATCCGGGCGCCAGCCCGAACCTTTCCGACGTTTCCAAGCAGCGGCTCGGCGGTAGCAGGCAGATCATTTTGGACCGGGATCTGCAGCTGGTCGTCAACTCGTTGTGGGCCAGCGGCGCCGAGGCGATTTCGGTCGGTGGGGTCCGCATCGGGCCCAACGTGACCATCCGGCAAGCCGGCGGCGCGATCCTGGTTGACAACAATCCCACCAGCAGCCCGTACACGATCCTGGCAGTGGGGCCGCCCCGCGCGATGCGGGACGTCTTCGATCAGAGTTCCGGCCGCCAGCGTCTTAAGCTGCTTGAGGTCTCCTACGGTGTCGTCGTCACCGTGGACGCCGCCGACGGGCTGACGCTGCCCGCGGGATCGATCCGGGATATCAAGTTCGCCAAACAGATTGGGCCACAGTGAGAACAGCCCTCGACAGACATCTACGGCTTTGCGAGTCCCGGACGGGAAGTCGAGCATGATCGGCATCGCGGCGCTGGCGATCGGCATCGTGCTCGGCCTGGTCTTTCACCCCGCCGTGCCCGAGGTCGTCCAGCCCTACCTGCCCATCGCGGTGGTCGCGGCGCTGGACGCGGTGTTCGGGGGGTTGCGCGCCTATCTGGAACGCATCTTCGATCCGAAAGTCTTCGTGATCTCCTTCGTGTTCAACGTTTTCGTGGCCGCACTGATCGTGTACGTCGGGGACCAGCTGGGCGTGGGCACGCAGTTGTCCACGGCGATCATCGTGGTGTTGGGAATCCGCATCTTCGGCAACGCCGCCGCCTTGCGGCGCCGGCTGTTCGGGGCGTGACGGAGCGATGTGGAGGAGCGGCGCCATGACGGGGAGGAGGCCAGCGTGAGCCAGGACCCGGCGGACGGCGCCGCCGAAAGTGGTGACGCAGCAAGCCCTACGCAGCACGGCCGCCACGAACTTCCCGCCAAACGCGGGCGCCCGGAGATCGGGCCGGTGCGCCGCACAGGACTGTCCGCGCTGGTCCGCGGCGGTCGTTCCCGGCTGGCTTTCGGGATGTTGGCGGCCCTGTTGTGTCTGCTGTTGGGCGTGGCCATCGTCACGCAGGTCCGCCAGAACGAGTCGGGCGATTCGCTGGAAACGGCGCGCCCCGCGGACTTGTTGGTGTTGTTGGACTCGCTACGGCAGCGCGAGGCCACCCTCAACGCCGAAGTGAATGAACTGCAGAACACGCTGAATTCGCTGCAGGCGTCCGGCAATAACGACCAGGCCGCCATCCAGGCCGCGCAGGCCAAGCTCGCGGCGCTGTCCATCTTGGCCGGCGCGGTCGGCGCCACCGGCCCGGGCGTCACCGTCACGATCGACGACCCCGGGCCGGGGGTTTCGCCGGAGGTGATACTCGACGTGATCAACGAACTGCGTGCCGCCGGCGCCGAGGCGATCGAAATCAACGACGCGCACCAATCCGTCCGAGTCGGTGTCGATACCTGGGTAGTGGGTATGCCTGGCTCGCTGACGGTCGACACCAAGACGCTGTCGCCCCCGTATTCGATTCTGGCGATTGGCGATCCGCCCACCCTGGCCGCGGCGATGAACATTCCGGGCGGCGCCGAGGACAGCATCAAGCGCGTCGGTGCGCGGATGTCCGTCCGGCAGGCCGACCGAGTCGACGTGACCACCTTGCGACAACCAAAACCGCACCAATACGCTCAGCCCGTCAAGTGAGCAATTCTCCCAACCGAACAGGACGACTTGTGAGCGATATCCCGCCCGATCTGCACTACACCGCCGAACACGAGTGGGTTCGCCGAAGCGGTGAGGACACCGTGCGGGTCGGTATCACCGACTTTGCCCAGTCGGCCCTGGGCGACGTCGTCTTTGTTCAGCTGCCCGAGGTGGGCAGCCGACTGGCCGCGGGTGAATCGTTCGGCGAGGTCGAGTCGACGAAATCGGTCTCGGATCTGTACGCCCCGGTGTCGGGCACGGTGTCCGCGGTCAACGCCGATCTGGAAGGCAGCCCGCAGCTGGTCAACTCCGAGCCCTACGGGGGCGGATGGCTGCTGGACGTGCAGGTGTCGGACGTCGCGGCGCTGGAGTCGGCCATCTCGTCGTTGCTTGACGCCGAGGCCTACCGCGGAACACTGACCGAATGACGATTGCTAATGTGCCTGCCAGCCCCGCGCGGCGGTGCGGCGGCCCGACGGGGGGAAGGCGGGCAATCGATCTTCCGATCGTCGGGTGGGGGGCACATTGCAGACCTATGCGCGGTACCGTCGACACATCGACACTTGAACGCACGACTCTTAGTAATCGGCAGTACCGGGCGAGAAAACCCAGTGAGCAGCCGGCCGAGCGGCCCGGTCAGACAACGCCACAGCGGCCAGTGAGGAGCAGCGCGTGACGGATATGGACAACGACCAGACCTCAGACGAAGTCACGGTGGAGACGACTTCCGTCTTTCGTGCCGACTTCCTCAACGAACTGGACGCTCCCGCGCAGGCGGGCACCGAGAGCGCGGTCTCCGGGGTGGAAGGCCTCCCGGCAGGCTCCGCGCTGCTGGTCGTCAAACGGGGGCCCAACGCGGGGTCGCGCTTCTTGCTCGACCAGCCCATCACCTCCGCCGGTCGGCACCCCGACAGCGACATCTTTCTGGACGACGTCACCGTCAGTCGCCGCCACGCCGAATTCAGGTTGGAAAACAACGAATTCAGCGTGGTCGATGTCGGTAGCCTGAATGGCACGTACGTCAACCGGGAGCCCGTCGACTCGGCGGTGCTCGCCAACGGCGACGAGGTACAGATCGGCAAGTTCCGCTTGGTGTTTTTGACCGGGCCCAAGCAGGGTGAGGACGGAGGATCCGGAGGCTAGTGAGCGCACCCGATAGCCCGGCACTGGCCGGGATGTCGATTGGGGCGGTCCTGGAACTGTTGAGGCCGGACTTTCCCGATGTCACGATCTCCAAGATTCGCTTCCTGGAGGCCGAGGGACTGGTGACGCCGCAGCGCGCCGCGTCGGGCTATCGGAGATTTACCGCATACGACTGCGCCCGGTTGAGGTTCATCCTGACCGCGCAGCGCGATCACTACTTACCGCTCAAGGTCATCCGGTCGCAGTTGGACGCGCAACCCGACGGCGAACTGCCGCCCTTCGGCTCGCCCTACGCCGGGCCACGTCTGGTGTCGGTGGCGGGAGTCGGGGAGGTCGGTGCCGAGCCGGGCTCCGGGACCGGTTCCGACGCGGCCGCGGTGGCGCAGTCGAGCATCCGGCTGAGTCGTGAAGATCTGCTGGAGCGCTCCGGGGTGGCCGACGACCTGTTGACGGCGCTGCTCAAGGCGGGCGTGATCACCACCGGCCCGGGCGGCTTCTTCGACGAACACGCCGTGGTCATCCTGCAATGCGCGCGAGCGTTGTCGGAATACGGTGTCGAGCCGCGGCATCTGCGTGCTTTCCGCTCGGCAGCCGACCGGCAATCCGATCTGATCGCCCAAATCGCCGGGCCGCTAGTCAAAGCCGGTAAGGCCGGCGCCCGCGATCGCGCCGACGACCTGGCGCGTGAGGTGGCGGCCCTCGCCATCACCTTGCACACGTCGTTGATCAAATCTGCCGTTCGCGACGTTCTGCATCGCTGAGGACTAGACTTCGTCGATAGCTTGGTTTTCAGCGGCATAGCGACGATCCGGCGTCGTCGTTGCGCCAAGAACCGACACGGCGGCACATGCGGAGGGCAGACACAAATGGGTGAAGTTCGTGTTGTCGGCATTCGCGTTGAGCAGCCGCAGAACCAGCCGGTCCTGTTACTGCGCGAGACCGACGGCGACCGATACCTGCCGATCTGGATCGGTCAATCGGAGGCTGCCGCCATCGCCCTCGAGCAGCAAGGCGTCGAGCCTCCCCGCCCCCTGACCCACGATCTGATCAGGGATGTCATTGCCGCGCTTGGTCATTCGCTGAAAGAGGTGCGGATCGTCGATCTGCAAGAGGGCACTTTTTACGCCGATCTGGTCTTCGACCGCAACATCACCGTGTCGGCCCGACCATCGGATTCGGTGGCGATAGCGCTGCGCGTCGGTGTTCCGATCTACGTCGAGGAGGCCGTACTGGCCCAGGCCGGCCTGCTCATCCCCGACGAGACCGACGAAGAGGGGGGCACCGCCGTCCGCGAGGACGAGGTGGAGAAGTTCAAGGAGTTTCTCGACAGCGTGTCTCCGGACGATTTCAAGGCCACTTAGACGGGCTTAGGGACCGTCCGAGCGGCTTGGCGCGGCGCGTCGGCCGGGTACTACCCTGGACACCGACATCACGGGTGGATCTCAACTAGCACGGGATGTCGACACGCCTGGCGGATAGCGCCCTCACTTAGCCCGGCGGCAGCCATACTTTGATCACGACTTAAGGGCGCGGTAGCTATCGAACAGCGTAAGCTCTCTAGCACTCGGGCCTGAGCAAACGTGGCTGCGACGCAGCCAGTGACGCAGCTGGAAACGAAAGCTCGATCGGCGAGAGGAAGCACCGTGAGCGAGCAGCCACGCCAAGAACAGCTGGACTTAGCTGACCACCCGACCGCCGCACCGGAAGCGCCCGTGCAGCCCGGACTGTTCCCTGACGACTCCGTGCCGGACGAGCTGGTCGGGTACCGCGGCCCCAGCGCCTGCCAGATCGCCGGAATCACCTACCGCCAGCTGGACTACTGGGCGCGCACGTCATTGGTGGTGCCGTCGATCCGCAGCGCGGCGGGTTCGGGCAGCCAGCGGCTCTACTCGTTCAAGGACATCCTGGTTCTCAAGATCGTCAAGCGGCTGCTCGACACCGGGATCTCGCTGCACAACATCCGGGTCGCCGTCGATCATCTGCGTCAGCGCGGCGTGCAGGATCTGGCCAACATCACGTTGTTCTCCGACGGCACCACGGTTTACGAATGCACCTCGGCCGAAGAGGTTGTCGACCTGCTGCAGGGCGGGCAGGGCGTGTTCGGCATCGCCGTGTCGGGCGCAATGCGCGAGCTGACCGGCGTGATCGCCGACTTCCCCGGTGAGCGGGCCGACGGGGGCGAGTCGATCGCCGCCCCGGAAGACGAGCTGGCGTCCCGGCGCAAGACGCGCGACCGCAAGATCGGTTAAGCGCACTCGCTCGACCGGGTAAACTGGGCTCCGCATCGCACTCGTGCGGGAGAGTTCCGTGACGGCCAGCCACGGACGCCGAAGGAGCAACACCTCTCCGCTAACCTCTCAGGCACCCGGACCGCCCGAGTTAACGATGCCTCTGGAAAGCGGTGCTGACCCCTAGCGGCCGGCACCCGCCGATGGGGAAAGGCGCTCAGACATCAGCGGGCGCCGAATCTCTCAGGCGCCCGGCGCACGGGTGAAGACAGAGGGAGAGGACCGCTCGTCCTCTCCCTTTGCACGCTTCGTCTCTGCCACCAGGAGTTTCGCCAGTGCCCGAGCAAACATCCTTCGCCGCCCGCCACATCGGCCCGGACGCCCAGGCCGTCGCGGCCATGCTGGCCGTCATCGGAGTCGACTCGCTCGACGAGCTGGCCGCCAAGGCCGTCCCGGCGGGCATCCTCGACAAGCTCACCGGCAGCGGTGCGGCACCCGGTCTGGACGAATTGCCCCCAGCCGTCACCGAGACCGAGGCGCTGGCGGAGCTGCGGGCGCTCGCCGAAGCCAACACCGTGGCCGTCTCGATGATCGGGCAGGGCTATTACGACACGCTCACCCCGCCGGTGCTGCTGCGCAACGTGCTGGAGAACCCGGCCTGGTACACCGCCTACACGCCGTACCAGCCCGAGATCAGCCAAGGCCGGCTGGAGGCGCTGCTGAATTTCCAGACGATGGTTGCCGACCTGACCGGACTGGAAGTCGCCAATGCCTCGATGCTCGATGAGGGCACCGCGGCCGCCGAGGCCATGACGCTGATGCACCGCGCGACCCGCGGCACGTCGAACCGCCTGGCCGTCGACGCCGACCTGTTCGCCCAGACCGCTGCCGTGTTGGCGACGCGGGCCCAGCCGTTGGGCATCGAGATCGTCACCGCCGACCTGCGCGAGGGCCTGCCCGAGGGCGAGTTCTTCGGCGTCATCACCCAGCTGCCCGGCGCCACCGGCCTCATCACCGACTGGGCGGCCCTGGTGGAGCAGGCCCACGAACGTGGCGCGCTGGTCGCCGTCGGCGCCGACCTGCTGGCGTGCACACTGATCACCCCACCCGGCGACATCGGTGCCGACGTCGCGTTCGGAACGACCCAACGATTCGGTGTGCCAATGGGATTCGGCGGCCCGCACGCCGGATACCTGTCGGTGCACTCCAAGCACGCCCGCCAGCTGCCTGGCCGGCTGGTCGGTGTGTCACTGGACGCCGACGGGTCCCCGGCCTACCGGCTGGCCCTGCAGACGCGCGAGCAGCACATCCGCCGAGACAAGGCGACCAGCAACATCTGCACGGCGCAGGTGCTGCTGGCGGTGATGGCCGCGATGTACGCCAGCTACCACGGGGCCGACGGGCTGGTGCAGATCGCGCGCCGCGTGCACGCCCACGCCGAGGCGATCGCCGCCGCACTGGGCGATGCCTTGGTGCACGACGCGTTCTTCGACACCGTGCTGGCGCGGGTTCCGGGACGTGCCGACGAGGTGGTGGCCGCGGCCAAGGCGAACGGCGTCAACGTGTGGCGCGTCGACGCCGACCACGTGTCGGTCGCCTGCGACGAGGCCACCACGGACGCGCACGTGGCGGCGATTCTGGAAGCCTTCGCCAGCTCGGCGGCCGAGCCCGTCACCAGTGATATCAAGGACATCGCGACCCGCACCTCGGAATTCCTTTCCCATCCCGCGTTCACGCAGTATCGGACCGAAACGGCGATGATGCGCTACCTGCGCACGCTGGCGGACAAGGATATCGCCTTGGACCGCAGCATGATTCCCCTCGGCTCGTGCACGATGAAGCTCAACGCCGCCGCGGAGATGGAACCGATCACCTGGCCGGAATTCGCACGTCAGCATCCGTTCGCCCCGGCGTCGGACACCCCCGGCCTGCGCCGGCTCATCAGTGACCTGGAGAGCTGGCTGGTGCAGATCACCGGTTACGACGCCGTCTCGCTGCAGCCCAACGCCGGCTCGCAGGGCGAGTACGCCGGGCTGCTGGCCATCCACGACTACCACGCCAGCCGGGGCGAACCCCACCGCAACATCTGCCTGATCCCGTCCAGCGCGCACGGCACCAACGCGGCGTCGGCGGCGTTGGCCGGCATGCGGGTGGTGGTGGTGGCCTGCCACGACAACGGGGACGTCGACCTCGACGACCTGCGCGCCAAGGTCGCCGAGCACGGCGACGAGTTGTCGACGCTGATGATCACCTATCCGTCCACCCACGGCGTCTACGAACACGACATCACCGAGATCTGCGCAGCCGTCCACGACGCCGGCGGCCAGGTGTATGTCGACGGCGCCAACCTCAACGCGCTCGTCGGCCTGGCCCGGCCGGGGAAGTTCGGCGGCGACGTCAGCCACCTGAACCTGCACAAGACGTTCCTGTCTCTTATACACATCTGACGCTGCCGACGATCGCATA
>NZ_LZSZ01000160.1:0-558 GCF_001665645.1 Mycobacterium sp. 852002-30065_SCH5024008
CGCCGGGCGGTCCAACACCGCCCGATTACCCCAGTTATCCAGGCGGACACGCTCGGACTCGTCGAGGACCCCGACCGAGGACAACAGTCGTTGGGGGTCGGCGGTCATTGCCTCTAGCACCCGCTGGAATCGGGTGATCAGGGTGTGGATGCTGTCGGGGTTGAAGAGGTCGGTGCGGAACTCCACCACCGCACCGATTCCGGCCGGCTGGCCCTCTGGGGTCCAGCGTTCGGCCAGGGTGAAGGTCAAATCCATGCGCGCCGTGCAAGTTTGCACCGGCAAGGGGCGAACCCGCACATGCTCACCTAGCGCCAGCCCACCGGCTAGATCCCGCTCGGTGGGGTTGTGGTGTTGCCAGGCCAGCATGACTTGGACCAGGGGGTGATGGGCCAGGGAGCGGGTGGGGTGCAGCCGTTCCACGAGCAGCTCGAAGGGCAGGTCTTGGTGCTCAAAGGCGGCCAGGCTACGCGCGCGCACCTGGGCAAGGAGTTCGGCCACGCTGGGGTCGCCGGCCAGATCGACGCGTAACACCAGGGTGTCTGTCTCTTATACACATCT
>NZ_LZSZ01000161.1:0-54474 GCF_001665645.1 Mycobacterium sp. 852002-30065_SCH5024008
GATGTGTATAAGAGACAGTCCAGGTTCCAGGGGGCGGCGCGGGCCGGGTCCGGAACTGTTCCGTGCGCGGCGGTGGGGCGAAGTGTTGGCTCTGCTGGATCAGGTCGGTCGCGCGGCGCTGGTCTGGAGTGCTCAGCGCGCGCAGGGCCGCTTTCGCGAGATCGCCTGCGGTGACGTAACGGTCGTTGGGGTCTTTTGCCATACCGCGGGCGATGACCTCGTCGAATGCCGTCGGGACGGCGGGATTGCGTTGGCTGGGGCGCGGGATCGGCTCCACCAGGTGTGCGGCCATCAGACTGCTGAGGCTGGTGGCTTGGAAAGGTGTTGTCCCCGTGAGGCATTCGAATAGCAGACAGGCGAGAGCGTAGATGTCGACGCGGTAGGTCGGGTCGTCGTTGCCGAATCGCTCGGGTGCCATGTAGTTCCAGCTGCCGATGGCGGCGCCGGTTTTCGTCATCCTGGTCGCCCGCTGGTCGGTGGCGGCCGCGGCGATGCCGAAGTCGACCAGGTAGGCGAAGTCGCCCTCGGTGAGCAGAATGTTCTCGGGTTTTATGTCGCGATGAATGACCCCGGCGCGGTGCGCGGCGTCGAGCGCGGAGGCGACCTGTTCGACGATCGCGACGGCGCGCGGCGGTGGCAGCGGCCCGGTGCGGCTCAGCTCCGTGCCCACGTGACGCCCTTCGATCAGGCGCATGTCGATGAACACTTGACCGTCGAGTTCGCCGTAGTCGTGGATCGGCACGATATGGGGTTCCTGCAGCCGGCCAGCGGTCCGGGCCTCGCGTTGCATGCGCCGGCGAAAGACGTCGTCGGAGCTGACTTCCTCGGAGACCAGCTTGAGCGCGACCACGCGGTCCTTGACGGTGTCGTAGGCCTCGTAGACCTCGCCCATCCCGCCGCGGCCCAGCAGGTGGCGCAGTTGGTACGGCCCGAACCTGCTCCCGATCCGCGAACCGGGCTGCGTTTCACTCATCGACGTCCCCCCGACGCTAAGCCAGCTGCCCTAGTCCTCATCCGTGCGCATCGACTCGCGGATCTGGGCCAACCGTTCGGCCGCGGCGCGCTCGCGCTCGTCGTATTGCTCGGCCACAGAGCGGCCCTCGGGCGATTCGGCGTCCAATTCCGCGTCGCCCACGGATGTCGCGTAGCGGTTTTCGATCTTCTCGCGGACGGATTCGAAGGTCGGCACACCGGCGCTGTCGTACCCGGGATCGGGTGGGGTTGGTTCGTCGGGCATGGAGGTCACGCTACTAAAGGGCCGCCCGCCGCTCGCGCTCCAGATAACGCACCATCTGCTCCCAGTACACCAGCGTCAACGCCATCTGCACCGCGATAGCAGCCGCCGCGGGCAGCAGGCGACGGCGGCGCGCGGCGACGACGGCAGCCAGCGCGGCCACCGATGTCAGGGCGCTGACCACCATGGCCGCGTCCCGGGGGCGACGGCTGATCCACAACTCCTCGCCCAGCATCGCCCGCGTCGACCACGCCCGCTCGTGCGCCGGCTTGCCGAAAACGAACGGGTTGACGGCCAGCCAGAGCCCGATCCACGCCGCATGGCTCCAGCGCCGCGTCCACGGTGGCACCAGGATCAGCGGGGTGCTCGCCCAGCGGGTCCAGGCGCTCCACGGATTGCAGTGCCGCGCAAAGATCGCGCGCCGGACCCGCGCAACGGATAACACCGGCGGGCTACCGCCTGGCGGGCGAATGGTCGGCCGGGACGATGACCGGGGTGGCGGGCGCGGGTGGGGCAGCGCCGGGCAACGCGGTCCGCGGGATTCCCGGCGTGCCCAGCCGGCCGGCCAGCCACGGCAGCGCGGCGGCGAAGACCCGGTCGGCGAACGGCCAATCGTGCTTGCCCGGCTGCGCCTGCACCGCGCAGTCGATTCCGTTGGCGCGCCCGAGTGCGCACAGCGAGTAAGCGGCCGCCGTCTGGTTGCCGGGGTCGGCGGCGGCTTCCCGGCTGGCGAGACGGATCGCGCCGCTGTCGGTCATCATCGGGTCGTGGCGCGTGGCGGGCGGGCCGTCTGAGGAGATGGCGAACCAGCCGGCGACGTCGCTATAGGGGCCGTGCCGGCTGATCACCGTGGTCGGGTCGAATGCCGCCCACGCGTCGGGGTTTCCGCCGAAGAGCCGCGCGATGGTTTGGGTCTTGTTTCCGGCGTTGGGGAAGAAGTCGCCCGCGACGTCGACGAACGCGCTGAACATGTCGGGGTGCATGACGGTCAGGTCGACCGCGCAGGTGCCGCCCATCGACCAGCCCGCGACGCCCCAGTGCGACCGGTCGCGGCTGACGCCGAACTTGGAAACCATGTACGGCACAACGTCTTTGGTCAAATGGTCGGCGGCGTTACCGCGGACGCCGTTGACGCATTCGGTGTCGTTGTTGAAGGCCCCGCCGGAGTCGACGAAGACCAGCACCGGGGCCTTGCCGTCGTGGGCGGCCGCGAAGTCGTCGATCGTCTTGACCGCGTTGCCCGCGCGGGTCCAGTCGGCCGGGGTGTTGAACTGGCCGCCGATCATCATGACCGTCGGCAGCGCCGGCGGCGGGCTGCTGGTGAACCATTCGGGCGGCAGGTAAACCAGCTCACCGCGGTGCTTGAAATGCGAGGCGTCAGAAGGGATCACCACCGGAACCACGCTGCCGTGCGGTGGCCGCGCCCGTTTGGCGGCCATCGCGGTGACGGTGGCCGGGTCGGTCTGGTCGGGCAGGGGACCGGAGGTGATCTGGTTCCACGCGGCCTGCACGGTGGGGAAGTAGCCGACCCACAGGTTGAGCACCAGCGCGGCACACAGCGCGCACAACGGCACGGCCAGCAGGCCTGCCCCACGCCGCCAGCGGCGAGCGCCGCGCCACCCCAGGACCAGCACCGCCACCGCCATGCCGGTCAACGTGATCCAGAGCCACAGTGCCGCGGGCGCGGGTTCGTCGGACAGGCCGCGGTCGACGATGTACCAGTGCGTCAGGTAGGCCACGGCAGCGCCGGCCAGCGCAGCCGCCGGCAACCACACGGTCCGCCAGCGACGCGACCGCCAGCCGACGGCCAGGGTCAGCACGACCGCGGTCACCACCTGGATCGTGGTGGGCACCCAGCCGTGCATCAGCGAGGTGTGGCTACTTGCCAGCAACTGCGTCGTGGCATTTATCGTCGACGCGGTCACGGCATTCATTGTGATCCATTGTTAACCGGCCTGGAACATATTCACCGAATGTTCGCCCATGGGACCGCCTGCGTGTCCCAAGCCGCCTAGTGGGGCTTGGCCAGCGGAAATGGCAGCGTTTCGCGGATGCTGCGGCCGGTTATGAGCATGACGAGCCGATCGATGCCCATGCCGAGCCCGCCGGTGGGCGGCATCGCGTACTCCATGGCCTGCAGGAAGTCCTCGTCAAGTTCCATCGCCTCCGGGTCGCCGCCGGCCGCCAGCAGCGATTGCTCCTGCAGGCGGCGGCGCTGCTCCACCGGGTCGGTGAGCTCGCTGTACGCGGTCCCCAGCTCGACCCCCCAGGCCACCAGGTCCCACCGCTCGGCGACGCCGCGCCGGCTGCGGTGCGGCCGGGTCAACGGCGAGACGGACGTCGGGAAGTCGATGTAGAAGGTCGGCCGCTCGGTCCGGTCCTCGACCAGGTGCTCGTAGAGCTCGAGCACCACCGCGCCGGCGTCCCACTGCGCCCGATACGGAATGTGGGCGGCGTCGGAGAATTTGCGCAAAACGGACAACGGGGTGTCGGGATCGATGTGTTCCCCGAGCGCCTCGGACACCGCGTCGTGCACGGTCTTCACCGGCCAGTCTCCGGAGATGTCGACCGGTTCCAGGCGGCCGTCGGCGCCGGGCCGCAGCACGGTCTGCTCGCCGTGGGCGGCCTGCGCGGCGTTTTGAATGAGCTCCCGGCTGCCGTCGATCCACACCGTGTAATCGGCATGCGCCTGGTAGGCCTCCAGCAGCGTGAACTCCGGGTTGTGGCTGAAGTCGACCCCCTCGTTGCGGAAGGCCCGGCCCAGCTCGAACACCCGCTCCACGCCGCCGACGCACAACCGCTTCAGGTACAGCTCCGGCGCGATCCGCAGGAACAGGTCCATGTCGTAGGTGTTGATGTGGGTGACGAACGGCCGGGCGGTGGCTCCGCCGTGGATCTGCTGCAGGATCGGCGTCTCGACCTCGATGAACCCCTTGGCGAACAACGTTTCCCGGACGGAGCGCAGGACGCTGCTGCGGGCCGTGACCAGCTCGCGCGACTCGGGATTGACCGCCAGGTCGACGTAGCGGGTCCGCACCCGCGCCTCGGGGTCGGTCAGCCCCTTCCACTTGTTCGGCAGCGGCCGCAGGCACTTGCCGATCATCCGCCAGTCGCGCACGATCAACGAGCGGGTTCCGTTCTTGGAAAAGCCCATGTGCCCGGCCATCTCGACCAGGTCGCCGAGGTCGATGGCCGCGGTGAAGTCCGCGGTGCGGCCGTGCTCCAGGCGTGAATTGTCCAGCAGCACCTGCAATTCGCCCGACCAGTCCCGCAGCTGGGCGAACAGCACCCCGCCGTAGTCGCGTATCCGCAATATCCGGCCCGCCACGGAGACGGTTTCCTGATCGTCGGCGTCCAGCGCCCGGGAGACGGTGTGGCTGGGCGGGGATCCCACCGGGTAGGCATCAATGCCGTTGCGCCGCAATATCTTCAGTTTGGCCAGGCGCACCCGTACCTGCTCGGGCAGGCGGGCCCTCGACTCTTCGAGTTCCGCGTCGTCGCGTCGTTGTTGTAACTCGCTGACGTCGGGCGCCGAGCCGTCGTGGTGCAGCAGGCCCGACTCCGCCAGCCTGGGCGGCACGGCGGGGTGATGGCCGGTGTGCACCTTGTCGCGCCGGGTGAACGGCAGCACCAGGAAGCCCTCGGCGATCACCGAGGCGACGCCGACCCGGGGGATCAGGCGCGCGTCCTCGTAGCAGGCGTAGCGCGGAACCCATTCCGGTTGGTACTTCATGTTCGACCGGTACAGCGTCTCCAGCTGCCACCACCGCGAGAAGAACAGGAGCAGCCCCCGCCACAGCCGGGCGACCGGGCCTGCGCCGAGTTGCGCGCCCTGTTCGAACGCCGAGCGGAACATCGCGAAGTTCAACGAAATGCGGCTGATGCCAAGGGTTTCGGCGGTCAGCGCGAGCTCGCTGACCATGAGCTCGATGGTGCCGTTGGGGGATTGCGGTGAGCGGCGCATCAAGTCCAGGGAGACCCCGGTGGTTCCCCACGGGACCAGCGACAGCATCGCGACGACGGCGCCGTCGCGGTCCAGCGCTTCGACCAGCAGGCAATCCCCGTCCGCCGGATCGCCCAGCCGGCCGAGCGCCATGGAAAAGCCGCGCTCGGTCTGGGTGTCGCGCCAGGCGTCGGCGCGGGTGATGGTCTGGGCCATCTCCTCGGTCGAGATGTCGCGGTGCCGGCGGATGCGCAGGGTCAGCCCGGCCCGGCGGGCCCGAGTGACGGCTTGGCGCACCCCGCGCATGTCGGGACCGGACAGCCGGAAATCGGCGGTCCGCAGGATCGCCTCGTCGCCCAACTCGAGCGCGTTCAGCCCGGCCTCCCGGTAGACGCGCGCCCCCTGCGTGCTGGCGCCCATGACGCCCGGCGCCCAGCCGTACGCCTGGCACAGGCCCAGCCAGGCGTCGATGGCCTGCGGCCACGACCGCGGGTCGCCGATCGGGTCGCCACTGGCCAGGCATACGCCGACCTCGACGCGGTAGGTGATGGCGGCGCGGCCGCTCTGCGCGAACACCACCGACTTGTCGCGGCGGGTCGCGAAGTATCCGAGCGAGTCGTGCTTGCCGTACAGCTCGAGGAGCCCGCGGATGGCCGACTCGTCCTCGCCCGTGAGCGCATTCTCGGCGCGCTGGGATTGGAAGAGCACGATGGTCGCCAGGATCAGCGCCAGCGCTCCGAACAGGCCGAAGATCGCGTTGAGGAACACGTGCGGCTTGCCGGTGAACAGGTCCGGATCGGCCAGGGCGAATCCGACGACCCGGTTGGCCACGTAGGGCAGGCGGTCCGGGCGCGCCAGCGTTCCGGGCCACAACTCCACCAGACCCCACGAGACGAGGATTCCGACCACGTCCCCCGCGACCAGCACCGCGGCCGCCTTGACCATGGCGCCTTTGCGGACCTTGGCCCAGAACTCCCGGTATGCCAGCACCAGCAGCACGATCGCGACGATGTGCACCGCGAACCCGAGGTTCTCCCCGAAGGTCTCGGCCGCGGTGTTGTCGCCCGCGGCCATGTCGGCGACGTTCAGGCCGGCGGCAAGGATCATCTGGCCGAGCAACACCAGCCAGGCGATCCGTTTCCGGGCGGTCAGGGCCGCGGCCAGCAATGCGAGCACGAACGACCACGCGATGCTGGTGTCGGGGAAGTTGAACAGGTAGTTGTTGATGAACTCGCGGGGGACCTTGATCAGCCACCGGATCGCCGGGGACACGCTGGCCAGCAGGGACACGGTGGCGATGACGCCCACGATCCACCCGGCCGCCGCCGGTACCCAGCGATACCGGGATTGCGACCGACCGCGAGCCCCCGAACGGGACCCCGAACGAGATGAAGCGAGTGTCACAGACCGCGAGGATATGCCCTCAATCCGTGAAAAGCTTGGCGAAGCGCTAAGTGGGGCTAGCAATAATTGGTCCGGTCGCCAAAGCGTGCTCGTGCGCGCCGGACGGGGGGCGGGGGCGAAGTGCAAAAAGCCGCCCCGTGGCTGCTAAACTAGCGTCCGCGACCATCCCGGCGAAGGCCAGGAACAGTAAGTGGAGTCCCACTCCCACCGCGTGCCACGAAGTTTCCTTCAAGGCTTGGCGGTCCGGTCACAGGCATCGCGCATGTCTGTTCCGCGAGCAACGCGGGCGGCTTGACCAGTTGCAAGCCGTGATCGGTCGGCATTGGGCCCTGCTATTGCAGGGCTTTTCTGCTGGTGGTGTGGTGTTTCCGCCGCTGACTCCCGACCGAGGCCCTGGCCGCGAGCGCAGGATACCTATAAGCCCAACAAGGGAGGCCCCATCAGCACTGAGACCCGCGTCAACGAGCGCATCCGCGTACCTGAAGTCAGATTGATCGGCCCCGGGGGAGAGCAGGTAGGCATAGTGCGCATCGAAGACGCACTTCGCGTCGCTGCGGACGCCGATCTCGACCTTGTCGAAGTCGCCCCGAACGCCAGACCCCCGGTCTGCAAGATCATGGACTACGGCAAGTTCAAATACGAGGCGGCGCAAAAGGCGCGCGAATCCCGCCGGAACCAGCAGCAGACCGTCGTCAAAGAGCAAAAACTGCGACCGAAGATCGACGATCACGATTACGAGACCAAGAAGGGTCACGTGATCCGCTTCCTGGAGGCGGGTTCGAAGGTGAAGGTCACCATCATGTTCCGCGGACGTGAGCAGTCGCGGCCCGAGCTGGGCTACCGCCTGTTGCAGCGGCTGGGCGCGGACGTCGCCGAATACGGCTTCGTCGAGACGTCCGCCAAGCAGGACGGCCGCAACATGACGATGGTGCTGGCCCCGCACCGAGGCGCGAAGACTCGTGCCAGGGCGCGGCACCCCGAAGGACCAGGGGACGGCGCGGCATCGGACGCCGACGCGGGCGCCGACACCCCTTCACCCAACTGACCTAGACCAAATAGCGAGAATTTGAGAAGTAGAGGAAACATGCCCAAGGCCAAGACCCACAGCGGGGCTTCGAAGCGGTTCCGGCGCACCGGAACCGGCAAGATCCTGCGCGAAAAGGCGAACCGTCGGCACCTGTTAGAGCACAAGCCGTCCACCCGGACTCGCCGGCTGGAAGGCCGCACGACCGTGGCGGCCAACGACACCAAGCGGATTAACAAGCTGCTGAACGGCTGACCTTCAACAAGCCGAGCGCCGGGACCCGTCGGTGCCGGCACCCGACCCATTGACTTAGAACGAGAGTAGGAACACCCATGGCACGCGTGAAGCGGGCGGTCAACGCCCACAAGAAGAGGCGCAGCATTCTCAAGGCCTCGAAGGGCTATCGCGGCCAGCGCTCGCGGCTCTACCGCAAAGCCAAAGAGCAGCAGCTGCATTCGTTGAACTACGCCTACCGCGACCGCCGCGCGCGCAAGGGCGAGTTCCGGAAACTGTGGATCTCGCGGATCAATGCGGCGGCGCGCGCCAACGACATCACCTACAACCGGCTGATCCAGGGTTTGAAGGCCGCCGGTGTGGAAGTGGACCGCAAGAACCTCGCCGACATCGCGATCACCGATCCCGCGGCATTCACCGCGCTGGTTGACGTCGCCCGGGCCGCACTGCCCGAGGACGTGAACGCACCCTCGGATTCCGGAGAGGCCGCCTAACCGGCTTCCGGGTGCAGGTGCTGACCGAACGTTCGGCCCGGGTCGCCGCGGCGGTCAAACTGCATCGCCACGTCGGCCGGCGGCGGGCGGGCCGATTCCTGGCCGAAGGCCCCAACCTGGTCGAGGCGGCGGCCGCCCGCGGTCTGGTCCGCGACGTCTTCGTCACCGAAACCGCGTCGCAGCGGTATGCGGCTTTGCTTGGCGCGCAGCGCTGTCCGGTCCATCTGGTCAGCGAGCGGGCCGCAAAGGCGCTGTCCGACACCGTCACCCCCGCCGGACTGGTCGCCGTCTGCGAGATGCCGGCGACCGGCCTGGCGGACGTGCTGGCCGGTTCGCCCCGGCTGATCGCGGTCGCCGTCGAGATCGGCGAGCCGGGCAACGCCGGCACGGTCATTCGCATCGCCGACGCCATGGGCGCGCAGGGTGTGATCCTCGGCGGGCACAGCGTCGACCCGTACAACGGCAAGTGTCTCCGTGCCTCGACCGGCAGCATCTTCTCGATTCCGGTGGTCGCCGCGCCCGACGCGGCCGCCGCGCTGGGCGCCGTGCGCGCCGCGGGGCTGCAGGTGCTGGCGACCACGGTGGACGGCGAGACGCGCCTCGACGACGCCGCGGCACTGCTCGCCAGGCCGACCGCGTGGTTGTTCGGGCCCGAATCACAGGGTCTGCCAACCGAAATCGCGGCGGCGGCCGATCACCGCATGCGCATCCCGATGGCCGGCGGTGCCGAGAGCCTGAACGTGGCCTCCGCCGCGGCCATCTGCCTCTACCAGAGCGCGCAGGCGCTGGGCATGTTCAAGCGGCCCTGACGCGACCCCGGGCGGGCCGCAGACCCGCCAGCGACAGCGTCCCGTGCACCAGCGAGCCGGCGCGCTCCATGAGGGCCTTCGCGGGGTCGAGCGGCGACCGCGGACGGGGAGGGAAGTAATGCATGGGCAGGCCGCGGCGGTCGCGCGGCGGCGCCATGAACGGCGGAGCCTCCACCAACGGCGCGTTGCTGGGCAGTCGCCCCTCGGCCCGGCGGTACGCGGCCAGCGCACGGGGGTGCAGCCGAATCTCGTCGGGAACCGCCAGGAAGGCCAGTTCGACGAACTTGCCGAACAGGCGCAGCAGCACCTCGTCGCCCGGCGTCCAGCGCATGCCCGCCTTCTCGCGAACCGCGGGCTCGAACAAGCCCGCCGCGATCCAGCGCTGGCCGGCGACCAGCGGCCTGAACATCTGGTCCCAGATCGGCGTCGGCACCAGCACGAATTTCGGCTTGGGGATCCGGATTTGGAAGATGTCCAGCGTCGCCTGGTTGATTTCCAATTCCTCGCGGCAGACCCGATCCCAGTACTCGCAGAACTCCTCCCACGAGGTGGGCACCGGTCGCATGCTCATCCCATACATCCGGTACCACCGCACGTGCTCGTCGAACAGCTGCCGCTTCTCGGCCTCCGTCAAGCCCCCGCAGAAGTACTCAGCCACCTTGATCACCAGCATGAAGAAGGTGGCGTGGGCCCAGTAGAAGGTTTCGGGGTTCAGCGCGTGATACCGCCGGCCGGACGCGTCGACGCCCTTGATGGTGTGGTGGTAGCTCTTGATCTGCCGCCCCGTCTGGGCCGCCCGGTCGCCGTCGTAGACGACGCCCATGATCGGGTACACCGAGCGGGCCACCCGCTGCAGGGGCTCGCGCAGCAGGATCGAATGCTCCTCGACGCCCGCGCCCAGCTCCGGATACATGTTCTGGATCGCGCCGATCCAGACGCCCATCATTCCCGTGCGTAGATCGCCGAAGTACTTCCAGGTCAGGGAATCGGGTCCGAGCGGATCGTCGGATCTCATTGGAATGGCAGTCATCTCGGCCTCCTCGGCTCACGATAACTTTGACAACGCGCGTTGTCTACGATTTCGGCCGTGCGCGCCGGCGGGTGTTATGCAGCATCCATAGCGGTGTGGCGCCCCTGTGATCAGGCGATACGTTGCGAGCTGTGACACAAACCGTGGGGCCTTCATTGCCCGCCTCCGCCAGAACCAAATAACCTGGCCAGGTGGAACTCGCGCATCGCGACTCGGACTCGGGCGAGCCCGATTCGCCGCCGCATTCCGCGGTCTCGGCGCACGGCGCCTCGCAGTGGTTGCACAACCGGAATCACAATCCCGGCGCGGTGGCGTTCATCCGCCGGGCGCGGCGTCTGCTACCCGGCGATCCCGAGTTCGGCGACCCGCTGTCCACGGCCGGCGAGGGTGGACCGCGCGCCGCGGCGCGAGCCGCCGACCGGCTGCTGGGGGATCGCGACGCGGTGTCGCGTGAGGTCAGCCTCGGGCTGTTGCAGGTGTGGCAGGCGCTGACCGAGTCGGTCGCCCGACGTCCCGCGAATCCCGAGGTGACGTTGGTGTTCACCGACCTGGTCGGCTTCTCGTCGTGGTCCTTGCAGGCCGGTGACGAGGCGGCGCTCACCCTCCTGCGCCAGGTGGCGCGGGCCATCGAGCCGCCGCTGCTGGACGCCGGTGGCCAAATCGTCAAACGGATGGGTGACGGTCTGATGGCCGTCTTCGGCGATCCCACGGTCGCGGTGCGGGCCGTCCTGGCCGCCAAGGAGGCGTTGAAGTCGGTCGAGGTGGCGGGCCACACGCCGCGGATGCGGGTCGGGATCCACACCGGGCGGCCCCAGCGGTTGGCGGCGGACTGGCTCGGTGTCGACGTCAACATCGCCGCGCGGGTGATGGAACGGGCCACTAAGGGCGGGGTCATGGTGTCAGGTTCGACACTCGACCTGATCACCCAGAGCGAACTGGACGCGATGGGGGTCGTGGCCAAACGCGCACGTAAACCGGTGTTCGCGGGCAAAACTACGGGCGTCCCGTCCGACTTAGCGATATATCGTTTGCGGACTCATAGGGAGTTGACAGCGCCCGATCACACTTCCGAAACAAATTAGTCGACATAATGGATGCAATGTTTGGGGGCATCTTCGCCCGGCTCGCCCGGGTCCAGTTCACGGTGGGATACGTGGCGATGCTGCTTGCCGTCAGCGGTGCCATCCTGGCGCTCGGGCCGCACGCGCACGACGTGCTGGTCGAGCGGGCCAGCACCAACCTGCACAACCTCGCCCATGGCCACGTGGGCACGCTGCTGGGCAGCGCGCTGGTCGTCGACGCCGGTCCGCTCTACTTCTGGTTACCGTTCCTGACCTGCCTGCTCGCGCTCGGCGAGCTGCACCTGCGCACCATTCGGCTGGTGGTGGCGTTCCTCGTCGGTCACATCGGCGCGACGCTGCTCGTGGCCGCCGCCCTGGCCGCCGCGGTCGAGTTCGAGTGGATGCCACTGTCGATCACCCGGGCCAGCGATGTCGGGATGAGCTACGGCGCCCTGGCGGTGCTCGGAGCGATGACGGCGGTGATTCCCCAGCGCTGGCGGGCCGCCTGGGTCGGCTGGTGGGTGGCGGCCGGCACCTCCTCGGCGATCATCGGCGGCGATTTCACCGACGCCGGTCACACCGTCGCCGTGGTGTTGGGCGTGCTGGTCTCCGCCCGGCTCCGCCAGCCCATCCACTGGACGCCGGTGCGCATCATGATGCTGGCCGCCTCGTCTGGCTTCGGCTTTCTACTGCTGGCCCACCACTGGGGAACGATGGCCGCGGCGCCCGCCTTCGGCGTCCTGGGCGCGCTGGCCGCGCACAAGCTCGTGCAGTTCGTCTCCGGGCGCAGCGCGGTGCTGGACGAGCACGCGCTGACCGGTGCGCAGCCCGTCACAACCGGCTAGGCCGTCCGCCCGCCGTTAGTCCGAAGCGCCCGCCGGGCTGCACGCACCGCATCACTATGATCGGCACTTGCCGCTGGGCAAGCTTCCTCCCCAGCCCTTCATCAGCAAGGAGAGTGTCGCCGCGTGGGTGCTCAGCCCGTCGACCTGTCACCGGACGCCTTGGCCACGGCGGTCGGCGCCGCCCGGGAGGCGATCGCGCTCGCCGGCGATCTGGACGCGCTGGCGCGTGTGAAGACCGAGCACCTCGGTGACCGCTCACCGCTGGCGCTGGCCCGCCAGGCGCTGGGCAGCGTCCCCAAGGACGAGCGGGCCGACGCGGGCAAGCGGGTCAATTCCGCGCGAACCGAAGTGCAGCGCAGCTACGAGGATCGACTGGCGGCGCTGCGCGCCGAACGCGACGCGGCGGTGCTGGCCGCCGAGGGCATCGACGTCACCCTGCCGTCAAGCCGGCAGCCGATCGGCGCCCGGCACCCGATCACCCAGCTCGCCGACCACATCGCCGACACCTTCGTCGCGATGGGGTGGGAGCTGGCGGAGGGGCCGGAAGTCGAGACCGAGCAGTTCAACTTCGACGCCCTCAACTTCCCCGCGGACCACCCGGCGCGCAGCGAGCAGGACACCTTTTACATCGCGCCGGACGACTCCCGGCAGCTGCTGCGCACCCACACGTCGCCGGTGCAGGTGCGCACCCTGCTGGCCCACGAGCTGCCCGTCTACATCATCTCGATCGGCCGCACCTTCCGCACCGACGAGCTCGACGCCACCCACACGCCGGTCTTCCACCAGGTCGAGGGGCTGGCAGTGGACCGGGGTCTGTCCATGGCGCATCTGCGGGGCACCCTCGACGCGTTCGCCCGGGCCGAGTTCGGCCCGGAGGCGCGCACCCGGATCCGCCCGCACTTTTTCCCGTTCACCGAGCCCTCCGCCGAGGTCGACGTGTGGTTCGTCGGCAAGAAGGGCGGCGCCGGCTGGGTGGAGTGGGGCGGCTGCGGCATGGTGCACCCGAACGTGTTGCGGGCGGCCGGGATTGACCCGGACGTCTACTCCGGATTTGCGTTCGGCATGGGCCTGGAACGCACCCTGCAGTTCCGCAACGGCATACCCGACATGCGCGACATGGTCGAGGGCGATGTCCGGTTCTCGTTGCCGTTCGGGGTGGGTGCCTGATGCGCATCCCCTACAGCTGGCTGCGGGAAGTGGTAGCGGCGGGCTCGCCTGGCTGGGATGTCGCCCCCGGTGATCTCGAGCAGACGCTGGTGCGCATCGGCCACGAGGTCGAGGAGGTCGTCACCCTCGGCCCGGTCGACGGGCCGCTGACCGTGGGACGGGTGACGAGCATCGAGGAGCTCACCGGCTTCAAAAAGCCGATCCGCGCCTGCCGGGTCGATGTCGGCGGCGGCGCGGAGCGCGACATCGTCTGCGGGGCAACGAATTTCGTCGTCGGTGATCTGGTGGTCGTGGCGTTGCCCGGCACCACGCTGCCGGGCGGGTTTGCGATCACGGCGCGCAAGACCTACGGCCGCGACTCGGACGGCATGATCTGCTCGGCGGCCGAACTCGGCTTGGGTGCTGACCATTCCGGGATCCTGGTGCTGCCGGCCGGCACGGCCGAGCCGGGCGCCGACGGCGCCACGGTGCTGGGATTGGACGACGTGGTCTTTCACCTGGCGATCACCCCCGACCGGGGCTACGGCATGTCGGTGCGCGGGCTGGCCCGTGAGATCGCCTGCGCCTACGACCTGAACTTCGTCGACCCCGCGGACATCAAGCCGTTGCCGGCCGAAGGGGAGGCGTGGCCGCTCACGGTGGACGCGGAGACCGGCGTGCGCCGGTTCGCCCTGCGGCCCGTCACCGGGATCGACCCCGCGGCGGTGTCGCCGTGGTGGCTGCAACGGCGGCTGCTGCTGGCCGGGATCCGCGCGACGTCGCCGGCGGTGGACGTCACCAACTACGTGATGCTCGAACTCGGTCACCCCATGCACGCGCATGACTGCGACCGCATCTCCGGAGGCCTGGTCGTGCGGTTCGCCCGGCCCGGCGAGACGGTCGTCACCCTGGACGACGTCGAGCGCCGGCTCGATCCGGCCGACGTCCTGATAGTCGACGACCGGGCGACCGCGGCGATCGGCGGCGTGATGGGCGCGGCGAGCACCGAGGTGCGCGCCGACTCCACCGAAGTGCTGCTGGAGGCCGCCGTCTGGGACCCGGCAGCCGTCTCGCGCACCCAGCGCCGGTTGCACCTGCCCAGCGAGGCCGCCCGGCGCTACGAGCGCGGGGTGGACCCGGCCGTCTCGGTGGCCGCACTGGACCGCTGCGCGGCACTCCTCGTCGAGATCGCCGGGGGAGCGGTATCGGAGAAGCTGACCGACTGGCGGGGCGACCCGCCGACCGACGACTGGTCGCTACCGCCGGTCCGGATCCCCGCCGACCTGCCCGACCGCGTCGCCGGGGTGGCCTACCCGCCGGGCGCCACCGCGCGGCGCCTGACGCAAATCGGGTGTTACGTGACCGGCGACGGCGACACGTTGACCGTGACGCCGCCGAGCTGGCGGCCCGACCTGCTGCAGCCCGCCGACCTGGTCGAGGAGGTGCTGCGGCTGGAGGGGTTGGAGGCCATCCCGTCGGTGCTGCCCGCGGCCCCGGCGGGCCGGGGCCTCACCGCGGGGCAGAAGCGTCGTCGCGCCATCGGCAAGTCGCTCGCGCAATCGGGGTACGTCGAAATCCTGCCGACGCCGTTTCTGCCCGCAGGCGTGTTCGACCTGTGGGGCCTGCCGGAAGACGACCCGCGACGCGCCACCACGCGGGTGCTCAACCCGCTGGAGGCCGACCGCCCGCACCTGGCCACCACGTTGCTGCCCGCGCTGCTGGAAGCGTTGGTGCGCAACGTATCCCGCGGGCTGGTGGACGTCGCGCTGTATGCCCTGGCGCAGGTGGTGCAACCGACCGAGCAGACCCGCGGCGTGCAGCCCATTCCCGTGCACCGCCGGCCCACCGACCACGAGATCGCCCTGCTGGACGCCTCGCTGCCCCGCCAGCCGCAGCACGTCGCGGTGGTGCTGGCGGGCCTGCGCGAACGGCGCGGCCCCTGGGGTCCCGGCCGCCGGGCCGAAGCCGCCGACGCGTTCGAAGCGGCGCGCATCATCGCCCGCGCCAGCGGCGTCGAGGTGAGCCTGCGGGCGGCCCAGCGCCTGCCATGGCACCCGGGCCGGTGCGCCGAGGTGCTCGTCGGGGAGACCGTCGTCGGTCACGCCGGGCAACTGCACCCTGCCGTGATCGAGCGGTCCAACCTGCCGAAGGGCACCTGCGCCGTCGAACTGAACCTCGACGCGATCCCCATCGTCCAGGCGCTGCCGGCGCCCAGGGTGTCGCCGTTCCCGGCCGTCTTCCAGGACCTGAGCCTGGTGGTGCCCGCGCACGTGCCCGCCCAGGCGGTGGCCGACGCCGTCCGGGACGGCGCCGGCGAGCTGCTGGAAGACCTGCAACTTTTCGACGTCTTCACCGGCCCGCAGCTCGGGGAGGACCGCAAATCGCTGACCTTCGCCCTGCGTTTCCGCGCCCCGGACCGCACGCTGACCGAGGACGACGCCAGCGCGGCCCGCGATGCCGCGGTGCGACGCGCCGCGGAGGCGGTCGGCGCCGAACTGCGCGGCTAGCGACCCGCTCGGCCGGCGCTGTTGATTTAGAGATACGTCGCTGCCGGCCGCCTCCGCACGGCAATTGCCGCCGCTGCTTCGGCGAGAGCAAATGCGAAATGCAGTGGCGTCACCAGCCAGCCCAGCCACACCACGTCGCCAGTCACGAAAATGCCCCAAAACATCACGTTTGCGGTGCCGAGCAGCGTATGCACGAAAGTCGCTGCGGCATGCCATGATCCGCCAGGGATTGCGCGTGAGGCGTGCAGAAAGAGCGCGGCGATGACGATGGCCAGCCCGTGCGCCTCGACCAGGCCGATCACTGAGTATGGTGCGTTGCGAATGGTCGAAGCACCAGCGCCCACGGCGCAGCACGCGGCCGGTACATCTAATAGCAACAAGCCCAATATGCCGAAGCCGCCGAGGAAAACGGCGTTCATCCGCAGAACCCGTTGCCGCACCGCGGGATTCATATCGCCCCCCCCGCTCGTGGCGGAACGCCCGCCGCCGGCGACCACTATCGAGGCCGTTCGGCGCCGGGGTTCTGCAAGATGGCCGATATCAGCCGGTCGATTGTGCTCGCGGCGTCGTCGATACCGACCTGCTCCGGCGAGAACGTCAAGTTGCTGAAGAGCAGCCCATTGAGCAGCCGGCTCAATTCACCGGCCTCCTCCGGCGATGGGCTGAACCCTGCAGCCTCCAATATCACAGTGGCGGACTTGATCGCCGCTGCCTGAAGCTCAGCGAGAAATGGCCGCAGCTCTGGGCGCCGCGTGCCCTCGAGGAACAATTCGAAGCGCGCCAATGTGCGCCGCCGATACTGCTCGTCCGGGTTCGAGATCAGCCGAGCCAACAGGGCCACGACGCCGTCGCGACCGATCGGTTTGCCGATGAAGGTTTGTATGGCCTCGACTTGTTGCCAATGCAATTCGGCGGTGTACGCCGCGGCAGCCTCAAGCAGGGCCAGACGACTGCGGAAGTAGTTCGAGGTGGTCCCGGTGGGCAGGCCGGCACGCTCGTCGATCTGCCGATGGGTCAGGGCACCGACGCCGCCCGCGGCGAGAATATCGATTGCCGCATCCAGGATTTGAGCCCGGCGGTTGTGTCTTGGCGGCATCAGGGTCGATACCGCAGCCGGGCGAACATGATCAGCAGTCCGCCATAAAACGGAAACAGCACGTAACTGAACCACAGCGGGAAGAATTCGAAATAGAAGTCGACGTTGCCACGGATCACCCCGAAGTACACGTGCAACGGCACGCTGCCGGCGATGTAGACGAGCGACCAGGTAAAAAACAATTTGTGTGGTTTGTTGGCGAACTCGACGCGGTGCCACAGCGAAATGCCCGAAATTGCCGCGTACGTCATCGGCAGCAGCAGAACCTTGTCGGACGTCGGCGTCATCACGTGCTGCAGAGTCTCCTGATCGCCGAAGAACACCCGACACAGGTGCATGAAGCAGCCCATCGTGATGGTGAGCATTGCCGCAGGTTGGAAGAAATAACCGCGTCGGCGGTAAGCCGCCCATAGCGAGCTGTCGCAAGCCGGCTCTTCGGCGGTAACCATGCTAGCCACCATAGCACTATATGTGTAGTGTATTCAACTACGGTTGTAGTCGTACTCAGGACGATTGCGGTGACAGCGTGCCGACGGTTGACGGAACGGGGTACATGCACCATGACGCGAGTTGGTGATAGCGGCGCCAAGCTTCGCGGGACCATTGTCCGGATGCATGCCCGCGTCTTGTTCGCGATCACGGTTGCCGCGATCGTGGTCGCGACCTTGGGCTGGCGCGGCATTGGCCCGTACCGTCTGCTTGCCCGACAGCCGTGGGGCTACGTCGGGCTGTATCAAGCGTTCATGCTGATGTTCCTGGTTGCGCTCGTCGCGTTCATCGGGTCGCGCCGATGGCCAAGCCGGATCTGGAACGCCAGCATGTTATGCGCCCATCTGGCGCCACTGTCGGTCATCGTCATTGCCCGCAGCGTTTTCGTCGCCACCAACTCCGAATTGTTCGCATATCTTGGGCTGGCGATCCACCTTCCACTGATCGGGCTGGAGACCTTCGCCCTGCTGTGGAAATCCCCCTGGTTGGGGAACCGGGCGTCGTGACACCCCATTTGGAATGGATTTGCAAAGCAGTGCATAACCATGCAGAATCGGCGGGGTGGCCGACGTATTGAGGGTGGCGATCGCCGGGGCCAGCGGCTATGCGGGCGGGGAAATCCTGCGGCTGTTGCTCGGGCATCCGGCCTACGCCGACGGGCGCCTCGCCATCGGTTCGCTGACCGCCGCGACGAGCGCCGGCAGCACCCTCGGCGAGCACCATCCGCACCTGACGCCGCTGGCCCAGCGGGTGGTCGAGCCCACCGAACTCGCCGTGCTGGCCGGCCACGACGTGGTATTCCTGGCCCTGCCGCACGGGCATTCGGCGGCGCTGGCCGAACAACTCGGTCCCGACACCTTGATCATCGACTGCGGCGCCGACTTCCGGCTCACCGACGCCGGCGCCTGGGAACGGTTCTACGGCTCCCCGCACGCCGGCAGCTGGCCCTACGGGCTGCCCGAACTGCCCGGCGCGCGGGAGCGGCTGCGCGGGGCGCGCCGCATCGCCGTCCCGGGTTGCTACCCGACCGCGGCGCTACTGGCGTTGCTGCCCGCGATGGCCGAGGACCTCATCGAGCCCGCCGTCACGGTGGTCGCCGTCAGCGGCACCTCGGGGGCCGGCCGCGCGGCCAAGACCGACCTGCTGGGCTCGGAGGTGATCGGATCGGCGCGGGCCTACAACATCGCGGGCGCCCACCGGCACACCCCCGAGATCGCCCAGGGCCTGCGGGCCGTCACCGACCGCGACGTCACGGTGTCGTTCACGCCGGTGCTGATGCCGACGTCGCGCGGCATCCTGGCCACCTGCACCGCGCGCACTCGTACGCCGCTGTCGCAGTTGCGGGCCGCGTACGAAAAGGCTTACGACGCTGAACCTTTCATTCACCTACTGCCCGAGGGGCAGCTGCCGCGCACGGGATCGGTGATCGGCAGCAACGCGGCGCACCTCGCGGTCGCGGTGGACGAAGCCGCGCAGACGTTCGTGGCCATCGCCGCCATCGACAACCTGGTCAAGGGCACCGGCGGCGCCGCGGTGCAGTCGATGAACCTCGCGCTGGGTTGGCCGGAGACCGAAGGCCTTTCGGTGGTCGGGGTCGCGCCGTGACCCGCACCACCGAGGCTCGCTTGGTGCGCGAACAGGGCGTCACCGCGCCAGCGGGCTTCCGGGCCGCCGGCATCGCCGCCGGCATCAAGGTGTCGGGCAACCGCGACCTGGCCCTGGTTTTCAGCGAGGGACCCGACTACGCGGCGGCCGGCGTGTTCACCCGCAACAAGGTCAAGGCCGCGCCGGTGCTGTGGACCCAGCAGGTGCTGACCACCGGGGCGCTGCGCGCGGTGATCCTCAACTCCGGCGGTGCCAACGCCTGCACCGGGCCGGGCGGCTTCCAGGACGCCCACGCCACCGCCGAGGCGGTCGCGGCCGCGTTGTCCGACTGGGGGACCGAGACCGGCGCCGTCGAGGTTGCGGTCTGCTCCACGGGGTTGATCGGCGACCGGTTGCCGATGGACAAGGTGCTCGCCGGGGTGCGGGCCATCGTGCAGGACATGGCCGGTGGGCTCAGCGGCGGTGACGAGGCCGCCCGCGCGATCATGACGACCGACACGGTGCCGAAACAGGTTGCGCTGCACCACCCGGGCAACTGGACGGTCGGTGGGATGGCCAAGGGTGCGGGCATGCTGGCGCCGTCGCTGGCCACCATGCTCTGCGTGCTCACCACTGACGCGGCCGCCGAACCGGCGGCGCTCGACCGCGCGCTGCGCCGCGCCACCGCGCTCACCTTCGACCGGCTCGACATCGACGGCAGCTGTTCGACCAACGACACGGTGCTACTGCTGGCCTCCGGGGCCAGCGGGATCGCCCCCGCCCAGACCGATCTCGACGACGCCGTGCTGCGGGTGTGCGACGACCTGTGCGCGCAGCTGCAGGCCGACGCCGAAGGCGTCACCAAGCGCGTCACCGTCACCGTCACCGGGGCCGCCTCCGACGACGACGCGCTGACCGCGGCGCGGGTGATCGCCCGCGACAGCCTGGTCAAGACAGCGGTGTTCGGGTCCGACCCCAACTGGGGCCGCGTACTGGCAGCCGTCGGGATGGCGCCGGTCACGCTCGATCCGGATCGGATCAAGGTGTCGTTCAACGGCTTTGCCGTGTGTGTCGACGGGGTCGGGGCGCCGGGCGCGCGCGAGGTGGACCTGTCCGGCGCGGACATCGACATCACCGTCGACCTCGGCGTGGGTGGCGGCTCCGCGGCCGTGCGCACCACCGACCTGTCGCACGCCTACGTCGAAGAGAACTCGGCATACAGCTCATGAGCATCAACACGCGAGAACTGCCGACCGGGGTCAAAGCGCAGGTGCTGGCCGAAGCGCTGCCCTGGCTCAAGCAGTTGTACGGCAAGATCGTCGTCATCAAGTACGGCGGCAACGCCATGACCGACGACACGCTGCGGCACGCCTTCGCCGCCGACATGGCCTTCCTGCGCAACTGCGGCGTCCACCCCGTCGTCGTGCACGGCGGCGGCCCGCAGATCACCGCCATGCTGCGGCGCCTCGGCATCGCGGGCGACTTCAAGGGCGGCTTCCGGGTCACCACACCCGAAGTGCTCGACGTGGCGCGGATGGTGCTGTTCGGCCAGGTGGGCCGCGAACTGGTCAACCTGATCAACGCGCACGGCCCCTACGCCGTCGGCATCACCGGCGAGGACGCGCAACTGTTCACCGCCGTGCGGCGCAGCGTCACCGTGGACGGCGTGGCGACCGACATCGGCCTGGTCGGCGACGTCGAGCGGGTCAACACCGCCGCCGTGCTGGATCTGATTGCGGCGGGCCGCATTCCGGTGGTGTCGACGCTCGCCCCGGACGCCGGGGGCGTGGTGCACAACATCAACGCCGACACCGCCGCGGCGGCGCTCGCCGAGGCCCTGCGGGCTGAAAAGCTGTTGATGCTAACCGATGTCGAGGGTCTCTACACCAGCTGGCCGGACCGCGAATCGCTGGTCAGCGAAATCGACACGGCCACACTCGCGCAACTGCTACCCACGCTGGAGGCGGGCATGATCCCCAAGGTCGAAGCGTGCCTGCGGGCCGTGACAGCGGGTGTGCCCAGCGCGCACGTCATCGACGGCAGGGTCGAACACTGCGTGCTGGTCGAGCTTTTCACCGATGCGGGCACCGGCACCAAGGTGGTGAGCGCATGAGTGCGCCGACGACGATGCAGTGGGGGTACCGCCCGCTTGCGGGGGACGCAGCGATGAGGAGGAGCGGCGCCAATGAGTGAGTCCGAAGCGATCAAGCAGCGCTGGGAAGCCGTGATGATGAACAACTACGGCACCCCGCCGCTTGCGCTGGCCAGCGGTGACGGCGTCGTGGTCACCGACGTGGACGGCAACACGTACCTGGATCTGCTCGGCGGCATCGCGGTCAACGTCCTGGGCCACCGCCACCCTGCGGTCATCGAGGCCGTCACGCGGCAGATGACGACGCTGGGCCACACCTCCAACCTGTACGCGAGCGAACCGGGCATCGCGCTGGCCGAGGAGCTGGCGGCGCTGCTGGGCTCCGACAAGACCGGCGCGCCGACGCGGGTGTTCTTCTGCAACTCCGGAACCGAGGCCAACGAGGTGGCGTTCAAGCTCTCGCGGCTGACCGGACGCACCAAACTCGTTGCCGCGCAGGGCGGTTTCCACGGCCGCACCATGGGCTCGCTGGCGCTGACCGGCCAGCCGAGCAAGCGGGCGCCGTTCGAGCCGCTGCCCGGTTACGTCACGCATGTGCCCTACGGCGACGCGGAGGCGCTGGCGGCCGCGGTCGACGACGCCACCGCCGCGGTGTTCCTCGAACCGATCATGGGGGAGGGCGGCGTCGTCGTCCCGCCCGAGGGCTATCTGATCGCCGCGCGCGAGATCACCGCGCGGCACGGCGCGCTGCTGGTGCTCGACGAGGTGCAGACCGGGATGGGCCGCACCGGAGCGTTTTTCGCCCATCAGCACGACGGCATCACCCCGGACGTCGTGACCATGGCCAAGGGGCTGGGTGGCGGGCTGCCCATCGGCGCGTGCCTGGCCGTCGGGCGGGCCGCGGACCTGATGGCGCCGGGCCTGCACGGCAGCACGTTCGGCGGCAACCCGATCTGTGCGGCGGCGGCGCGGGCGGTGCTGCGGGTGATCGCCGACGAGGACCTGGTCCGGCACGCCGACGTGCTGGGCAAGTCGGTGCGCCATGGCATCGAATCCCTGAACCACCCGATGGTCGACCACGTGCGTGGACGTGGCCTGCTGCAAGGCATGGTGCTGACCGCGCCACGCGCCAAGGAGACCGAAAACGCCGCGCGGGAAGCCGGTTTCCTGGTCAACGCCGCCGCACCCGACGTCATCCGGCTGGCACCGCCGCTGATCGTCACCGAAGCCCAGCTCGATAGCTTCGTCGCCGCGCTGCCGGGCATCCTGGACAGGGTCGCTGAATGATCAGGCACTTTCTGCGCGACGACGACCTGTCGCCCCAGGAGCAGGCCGAGGTGCTGCAGCTGGCCGCCGACCTGAAGAAGGACCCGTTCAGCTGCCGGCCGCTGGAGGGGCCCCGCGGTGTCGCGGTGCTCTTCGACAAGAACTCCACCCGCACCCGGTTCTCCTTCGAGGTGGGCATCGCCCAGCTCGGCGGGCACGCCGTCGTCGTCGACGCCCGCAGCACGCAGCTGGGCCGCGACGAGACGCTGCAGGACACCGCGCGGGTGCTGTCCCGCTACGTCGAGGCCATCGTGTGGCGGACGTTCGAGCAGGACCGGCTCGAGGCCATGGCCGAGGCGGCCACCGTGCCGGTGGTCAACGCGCTCTCCGACGAGTTCCACCCCTGCCAGGTGCTCGCCGACCTACAGACCATCGCCGAACGCAAGGGATCGCTTGCCGGACTGCGGATGTCCTACTTCGGCGACGGCGCCAACAACATGGCCCACTCCCTCCTGATCGGCGGCGTGACCGCCGGCATCCACGTCACCATCGCCGCGCCGGACGGCTTCGCCCCCGCCCCCGCCTTCACGGCGGCGGCGCGTGAGCGCGCCGAAACCACCGGCGGCTCGGTCACCCTCACCATGGACGCCGACGCGGCCGCGGCCGGTGCCGACGTCCTGGTGACCGACACGTGGACGTCGATGGGGCAGGAGGGCGACGGCCTGGACCGCCTCACCCCGTTCCGGCCGTTCCAGGTCAACCAGCGACTGCTGGGCCTGGCCGATCCGGAAGCCATTGTGCTGCACTGCCTTCCGGCCCACCGCGGCGACGAGATCACCGACGAGGTGATGGACGGGCCGGCCAGCGTGGTGTGGGACGAGGCCGAGAACCGGCTGCACGCCCAGAAGGCGCTGCTGGTGTGGCTGCTGGAGCGGCGCTCATGACTCGTAGCAAGACCACCCCCGAGACCACCCGGGCGGGCCGGCAGGACCGCATCGTGGCGATCCTGTCGTCGGCGTCGATCAGCAGCCAGAGCGAACTGGCGGCCCGGCTGGCCGACGAGGGCATCGAGGTCACCCAGGCCACGCTGTCGCGCGACCTCGAGGAGCTGGGCGCGGTGAAGCTCCGCGGCGCCGACGGCGGCGTGGGCGTCTACATCGTTCCCGAGGACGGCAGCCCGGTGCGCGGCGTCTCCGGCGGCACCGCGCGGCTGTCCCGGCTGCTGAGTGAACTCCTGGTCTCCGCCGACGCGAGCGCCAATCTCGCGGTGCTGCGCACCCCGCCCGGCGGCGCCAACTATTTGGCCAGCGCGATCGACCGCGCGGCGTTACCGTACGTCGTCGGCACCATCGCCGGCGACGACACGGTCTTCGTGGCCGCCCGAGAGCCGATGACCGGCGCCGAGCTGGCCCGCACCCTAGAAGAGCTCACCTAAAAAAGGAGATTGGTTCATGTCAGATCGCGTCATTCTGGCGTATTCCGGCGGTCTGGACACCTCCGTCGCGATCAGCTGGATCGGCAAGGAGACCGGCCGCGAGGTGGTCGCGGTGGCGATTGACCTCGGCCAAGGCGGCGAGGACATGGAGGTCGTCCGCCAGCGGGCCCTGGACTGCGGCGCGGTGGAGGCCGTCGTCGTCGACGCCCGCGACGAGTTCGCCGAGGGATTCTGCCTGCCCACCATCATGAACAACGCGCTGTACATGGACCGCTACCCACTGGTGTCGGCCATCAGCCGGCCGCTGATCGCCAAGCACCTGGTGGCTGCCGCCCGCGAGCACGGCGGCAGCATCGTCGCGCACGGCTGCACCGGCAAGGGTAACGACCAGGTCCGGTTCGAGGTCGGATTCGCTTCGCTGGCACCGGATTTGGAGGTGCTGGCGCCGGTCCGCGACTACGCGTGGACGCGGGAGAAGGCGATCGCGTTCGCCGAGGAGAACGCCATCCCGATCAACGTCACCAAACGTTCGCCGTTCTCCATCGACCAGAACGTATGGGGCCGTGCGGTGGAAACCGGTTTCCTGGAACACCTTTGGAACGCGCCCACCAAGGACATCTACTCCTACACCGAAGACCCGACCATCAACTGGAACACGCCCGACGAGGTGATCGTGGGGTTCGAGCGCGGCGTTCCGGTGTCCATCGACGGCAAACCGGTGTCCGTGCTGGCTGCCATCGAGGAACTCAACCGCCGCGCCGGCTGCCAGGGGGTGGGGCGCCTGGACGTGGTCGAGGACCGGCTGGTGGGCATCAAGAGCCGCGAGATCTACGAGGCGCCCGGGGCGATGGTGCTGATCACCGCCCACACCGAGCTCGAACACGTCACGCTGGAGCGCGAATTGGGCCGCTTCAAGCGCCACACCGACCAGCGCTGGGCCGAGCTGGTTTACGACGGCCTCTGGTACTCGCCGCTGAAAACCGCGCTGGAAGCCTTCGTCGCGAAGACCCAGGAGCACGTCACCGGCGAGATCCGAATGGTGTTGCACGGCGGCCACATCGCCGTCAACGGCCGGCGCAGCGCGCAGTCGCTCTACGACTTCAACCTGGCCACCTACGACGAGGGCGACAGCTTCGACCAGTCGGCCGCCAAGGGCTTCGTCTACGTGCACGGGCTGTCGTCCAAGATCGCGTCCCGCCGGGACCTGGCCGCCGACGAAGCGTGAGCACACGCGAGGGCTCGCTGTGGGGCGGGCGGTTCGCCGACGGCCCGTCGGACGCGCTGGCCGCCTTGAGCAAGTCCACCCACTTCGACTGGGTCCTGGCCCCCTACGACATCGTCGCCTCGCGGGCCCACACCGTGATCCTGTTTCACGCCGGACTGCTCGATGACGAGCAGCGCGACGGGCTGCTGGCCGGCCTGGACAGCCTCGCCGAGGACGTGGCCGACGGCAGCTTCACCCCGCTGGTGACCGACGAGGACGTGCATGCCGCGCTGGAGCGCGGGCTGATCGACCGGGTCGGCCCCGACCTGGGCGGCCGACTGCGGGCCGGGCGGTCGCGCAATGACCAGGTGGCCACCCTGTTCCGGATGTGGCTGCGCGACGCGGTGCGCCGGGTGGCCGACGGGGCGCTGGAGGTGGTGGCCGCGCTGGCCGGCCAGGCCGCCGAGCACCCGACGGCGATCATGCCGGGCAAGACGCACCTGCAGTCCGCGCAGCCGGTCCTGCTGGCCCACCACCTACTCGCGCACGCGCACCCGCTGCTGCGCGACGTCGACCGCATCGTGGACTTCGACCGGCGCGCCGCGGTGTCCCCGTACGGCTCGGGGGCGCTGGCCGGCTCGTCGCTGGGGCTGGACCCGGACGCCATCGCCGCCAAGCTGGGTTTCGCGGAGGCCGCCGACAACTCCATCGACGCGACCGCCGCCCGGGATTTCGCCGCCGAGGCCGCCTTCATCTTCGCGATGATCGCCGTGGACCTGTCGCGGCTGGCCGAGGACATCATCTTGTGGAGTTCGACGGAGTTCGGCTACGTCAGGTTGCACGATTCGTGGTCCACCGGCAGCTCGATCATGCCGCAGAAGAAGAACCCGGACATCGCCGAGCTGGCCCGCGGCAAGTCCGGGCGGCTGATCGGCAACCTGGCCGGGCTGCTGGCGACCCTGAAGGCCCAGCCGCTGGCCTACAACCGCGACCTGCAGGAGGACAAGGAGCCGGTGTTCGACTCGGTCACCCAGCTGGAGCTGGTGCTGCCGGCGATGGCCGGCCTGGTGGCCAGCCTGACGTTCGACGTCGAGCGGATGGCGGCCCTGGCCCCGGCCGGCTACACGCTGGCCACCGACATCGCCGAATGGCTGGTGCGCCGGGGAGTGCCGTTCCGGGCCGCGCACGAGGCCGCCGGGGCCGCCGTGCGGGCGGCCGAGGGCCGCTCCGTCGGGCTCGACGAGCTGACCGACGACGAGCTGGCCGCGATCAGCCCCGAGCTGACGCCGCAGGTCCGTGAGGTGTTGACGATCGAGGGCTCGGTGGCGTCGCGCGACCGGCGGGGCGGGACCGCGCCGGTCCGGGTCGCCGAGCAGCTCGAAGCCGTCCTGGCCGAGTCCGAGGAGCTCAAAGCGCGCCTCGGCGGCAGGGAATGAGAGGACTTTGGTTTCTGTGCCGGGCGGTGGCGTGCCGACTAAACTGCCCGCAGTAAGTGATCCGGGTGAACATTTCGGCCCTGATCTTCGTCGTCAAGGGGTGGGACCAAGTCAAGGGGTGGGACCAATGAGCGTCGTCGCGGGCGTATCCGGCGCCTTGCCGCTGTATCGCTACTCCCAGCGCGAGCTCACCGACTTCTTCGTCAGCATCCCGGAGTTCGAGGGCTACGAGGACATCGTCCGGCAGTTGCACGCCAGCTCGAAGGTCAACAGCCGGCACCTGGTAATGCCGCTGGAGCGGTATCCCTCCCTGACCGACTTCGGCCTGGCCAACCGGATCTTCATCGAAAACGCGGTCAACCTGGGCTGCGAGGCCCTCTCGGGCGCGCTCGACGAGGCCGGCCTGCGGCCGCAGGACCTGGACGTGCTGATCACCACGACGGTCACCGGCCTCGCCGTGCCCTCCCTGGACGCCCGGATCGCCGGGCGGCTGGGACTGCGCGAGGACGTGCGCCGGGTGCCGCTGTTCGGCCTGGGCTGTGTGGCCGGCGCCGCGGGCGTGGCCCGGCTCAACGACTACCTGCGGGGGGCGCCCGACGCCGCCGCCGCCCTGATCTCGGTCGAGCTCTGCTCGCTCACCTACCCGGGCTACAAGCCGTCGCTGCCAGGACTGGTCGGCAGCGCGCTGTTCGCCGACGGGGCCGGTGCCGTGGTCGCCGTCGGCGAGCGCCGCGCAGAACGGGTGGGCGCCAGCGGGCCCGCCATCCTCGACTCGCGCAGCACGCTCTATCCCGATTCGCTGCGGACCATGGGCTACGACGTCGGCGCCGCCGGGTTCGAGCTCGTGCTGGCCAAGGACCTGGCGCAAGTGGTCGAGGAGCACATCGAGCGGGACGTCACCGGGTTCCTCAGTGCGCACGGGCTGACGACGACCGACATCGGGGCCTGGGTGAGCCATCCCGGCGGTCCGAAGATCATCGACGCGATCAACGCGAGCCTGAGCCTGCCGCCGGATGCGCTGGAACTGACGTGGCGTTCGCTGGGTGAGATCGGCAATCTCTCGTCGGCGTCCGTGCTGCACGTGTTGCGGGACACCCGGGCCAAGCCGCCACCCAGCGGCAGCCCCGGCTTGATGATCGCGATGGGTCCGGGATTCTGTTCCGAACTCGTATTGTTGCGCTGGCACTGAGCTAAGGCATCGCCTCTTGTACCCCGTGTTTTCTCGCCCAGGCCGTGTCCCGTGAGCAGCAACCCCGAGGATCTCGTCAGGGCCCTCCGCGCATCGCTGAAGGAAAACGAGCGCCTGAAGCGCGAGGCCCGCGAATACCTCGCCGCGGCAACCGAACCCGTGGCGGTGGTCGGTATGGGTTGCCGGTATCCCGGGGGTGTGGATTCCCCGGAGGCCCTATGGCAGATGGTGGTTGAGGGCCGCGACGTGGTCTCCGATTTCCCCGCGGACCGAGGCTGGAACCTGTCGGGGCTGTTCGATCCCGACCCCGACGCGGTGGGGAAGTCCTACGCCCGGTGCGGCGGCTTCCTCGCCGACGTGGCCGACTTCGACGCCGCGTTCTTCGGCATCGCACCCAGCGAGGCGCTGGCGATGGACCCCCAGCAACGCTTGTTGCTGGAGGTGTCCTGGGAGGCGTTGGAGCGGGCCGGGATTGACCCCGCCGACCTGCGGGGCTCGGCGACGGGTGTGTTCGCGGGAATCTTTCACGGTTCGTACGGCGGCCAGGGGCGGGTGCCGGGACACCTGGAGCGCTACGGGCTACGTGGGTCGACGCTGAGCGTGGCCTCGGGCCGGGTGTCGTACGCGCTGGGTTTGGAGGGTCCGGCCGTGTCGGTCGACACGGCCTGTTCGTCGTCGTTGGTGGCCATGCATCTGGCGGCCCGGTCGCTGCGCGCCGGCGAATGTGACCTGGCGCTGGCCGGCGGTGTGACGGTGATGGCGACGCCGGCGATGTTCATCGAGTTCAGCCGGCAGCGGGCGCTGGCCTCCGACGGGCGGTGCAAGGCCTACGCGGGCGCCGCCGACGGGACGGGTTTCTCCGAAGGCGTCGGCGTGCTGGTGCTGGAAAGGCTTTCCGATGCACGTCGGTTGGGGCATCCGGTGCTGGCGCTGTTGCGCGGGTCCGCGGTCAATCAGGACGGCGCCTCGAACGGGCTGGCGACACCCAACGGGCCGTCGCAGCAGCGGGTGATCCGCGCCGCGCTGGCCGATGCGCGGCTGCGCACGGCCGACGTGGATCTGGTGGAGGGGCACGGCACGGGCACCACCCTCGGGGATCCGATTGAGGCGCAAGCGGTTCTGGCGACATATGGGCAGGACCGGCCGGCGGACCGGCCGCTGTGGCTGGGGTCGATCAAGTCCAACATGGGCCACACCTCGGCAGGCGCGGGCGCCGGCGGCGTGATCAAGGTGGTGCAGGCGATCCGGCACGGCGTGATGCCCAAGACGCTGCACGTGGACGTGCCCACGCCGCATGTGGATTGGTCGGCGGGGGCGGTGTCGCTGCTGACCGAGGCGCGGGAGTGGCCGGCGCAGGACCGGCCGCGCCGCGCGGGGGTGTCGTCGTTCGGGATCAGCGGTACCAACGCCCACGTCATCGTGGAGCAGCCGCCGCTGGAGCCCGAAAGCCCCGCGCCCGCGGGTGATGACGCGCCGGCGCCGTGGGTGCTGTCGGCCCGGTCGGCCGACGCCCTGGCCAACCAGGCGTCCCGGCTCCTGGCGCGGGTGAACGACGCCCCGGATCTGCGGGCGGTCGATGTGGCGTGGTCGCTGGTCTCGACGCGGTCGCTGTTCGAACACCGGGCCGTGCTGGTGGGCGCGGACCGCGAGCGCCTGCTGGCGGAGCTGGCCGGGGTGGCAGCCGGCGCGCCGGGCGCGGGCGCGGTGGTGGGCCGGGCGCAACCGGTGGGCAAGACGGTGTTCGTGTTTCCCGGGCAGGGCTCGCAATGGCTCGGCATGGGAGCCGAATTGCTGGACAGTTCGCCGGTTTTCGCCGAACACCTGCAGCGCTGCGAGAAGGCGCTCGCCGAACACGTGGAGTGGTCGTTGGTCGACGTCCTCCGCGGGGCGCAGGGTGCGCCCGGGTTGGACCGGGTGGACGTGGTGCAGCCGGCGCTGTGGGCGGTGATGGTGTCGCTGGCCGAGTTGTGGCGCTCGGTGGGCGTGGTCCCCGATGCGGTGATCGGTCATTCGCAGGGCGAGATCGCGGCGGCCTACGTGGCGGGCGGGCTTTCGCTGGAGGACGCCGCCAGGGTGGTGGCGCTGCGGAGCCGGCTGCTGGTGGGATTGTCGGGTGCGGGCGGCATGGTGTCGCTGGCCTGCGGCCTGGCCCGCGCCGAGGAACTGATCGCCGCGTGGGGCGATCGGCTGAATATCGCTGCCGTCAACGGTGTTTCCGCGGTGGTGGTGTCCGGCGAGGTGGACGCGCTCGACGAGTTGATCCGGCAGTGCGAGGCCGGCGGCGTGCGCGCCCGCAGGATCGACGTCGACTACGCCTCCCACTCCCGGCACGTCGATGCGATCCGAGCGGAGCTGGCCGAGGCGCTGGCCGGCATCGCGCCGCGGTCGTCGCCTGTTGCCCTGTTCTCCACCGTGACCGGTGACCCGCTGGACACCGCGGGCCTGGACGCCGACTACTGGTACCGAAGCATCCGGCAACCGGTCCAGTTCGAACGGGCGGTGCGCAATGCGTGCGGCGCCGGGTATGGCGTGTTCGTCGAATGCAGCCCGCACCCCGTGCTGCTCGCCGCCGTCGAGGAGACGGTGGCCGATTGCGGCGGCGACGCGTTCGTGGTCCCGTCGCTGGGCCGCGACGAAGGTTCGCTGCAACGGTTTTGGCTCTCGGCGGGCCAGGCCCACGTGGCCGGAGTGCCGGTGGACTGGCGAGCCGCCATAGCCGGCCTCGGCGGACGGCGCGTGGACCTGCCGACGTACGGGTTTGTGCGGCAGCGATTTTGGCTACCGGGAGGATCGACGGGTTCGGGCGACGTGGCCACCCTCGGGCTGGCCGGCGCGCGGCACGCCCTGCTGGGCGCGGTGGTGCAGCGGCCCGATTCCGGCGGGGTCGTCCTGACGGGCCGGCTGTCGACGGCCGCGCAGCCGTGGCTGGCCGACCACGCGGTGGGCGGCACGGTGTTGTTCCCCGGTGCGGGATTCGTGGAACTGGCCATCCGCGCCGGCGACGAGGTCGGATGTGCGGCGCTCGAGGAGCTGACGTTGTCGGCCCCGCTGGTGCTGGCGGCGGCGGACGGCGTGCAGGTGCAGGTGGTGGTCGGCGCCGCCGCTGAATCGGGGCAGCGCGAGCTGTCGGTGTATTCGGCCGGCGCCCAGTCGGACTGGGTGCTGCACGCCCAGGGCCTGGTGCGGCCCGCGGCAGTGCCGCCGGCCGGAAATCTGTCCATGTGGCCGCCGGTGGGGGCGACTCCGGTGGACGTGGCCGACGCGTACGCGCGGCTCGCGGAGCGGGGCTACGAGTATGGCCGGGCCTTCCGCGGCCTGCGGGCGATGTGGCGTCGAGGCGAGGAGATCTTCGCCGACGTCGCGCTGCCGGACGACGCCGGCGCGCAAGACGGTGGCTTCGGCATACACCCGGTGTTGTTGGACGCCGCGCTGCACGCGCTCGGTGTCGCCGCCGGAGGGGGCCAGACCATGCTGCCGTTCTCCTGGCAAGGGGTGTCGTTGCACGCGGCGGGCGCATCGCGGGCGCGGGTCCGGCTGGCGCCCACCGGCGCCGGGGCGGTGTCGGTGGAATTGGCCGACGGCGCCGGGCTGCCGGTGTTGTCGGTGCGCTCGTTGGCGATGCGCCCCGTCTCGGCCGAGCAGCTGTCGCTCGCGGCCGCGCCCGCCGAGGGGTTGTTCGAGGTGGCGTGGTCGCCGATAGCGTTGACCGGCAACGACATCGATCACGACGCGACGCTGTGGGAGCCGGGCGCCCACGGCGACGACGTGGTGCGGTCGGTGCACGCGGCGACCACCGACGCGTTGGGCGAGCTGCAATCGTGGTTGCGCGACGAGGGATCCGGGACGCTGGCGGTACAGACCCGCGGGGCGGTCGCGCTCGCCGGTGAGGACGTCGCGGACCTGGCCGGTGCGGCGGTGTGGGGGCTGGTGCGATCGGCCCAGGCCGAGCATCCGGGCCGGGTGGTGCTGATCGACTCCGACGGATCGCTGGACGCCCGCGCGGTGATCGGCTGCGGCGAACCGCAATTGGCGGTCCGCGCGGGTGTGGCCTACGCCGCCCGGATGCGGCCGGTGCGCCGGGGAGCGGTGCTGCGGCTGCCGTCGGGGGGCTGGCGCCTCGACGCCGGCGGCGGGGGCACGCTGGAGGATCTGGTGGTCAGCCCGTGCCCGCGGGTGGAACTGGAGGCCGGGCATGTCCGGGTGGCGGTGGCCGCGGTAGGGGTGAACTTCCGGGATGTGTTGGTGGCCTTGGGCATGTATCCCGGCGGTGGCCAGTTGGGGGCCGAGGGCGCAGGCGTGGTCGTCGAGGTCGGCCCCGGCGTGACGGGGCTGACGGTCGGCGATGCGGTGATGGGGCTGCTGAGGGTGGTCGGTTCCGAGGCGGTGGTGGATCAGCGGTTGGTCACGCGGGTACCGGAGGGCTGGTCGCTGATCACGGCCGCGGGAGTGCCCGTGGTGTTCCTCACCGCGCTCTACGGGTTGTCGGTATTGGCAGGGCTGCGCGCCGGCGAGCGGGTGCTGGTGCACGCCGCCACCGGCGGCGTGGGCATGGCCGCGGTCCAGCTGGCGCGGCACTGGGGCGCCGAAGTCTTCGCCACCGCGAGCCGCGGCAAGTGGGACACCCTGCGCGCGATGGGATTCGACGAGGACCACATCGGCGATTCGCGGACGCTGGACTTCGAGGAGAAGTTTTCGTCGGCCACCGGCGGGGCGGGGGTCGACGTGGTGCTCAATTCCCTGGCCGGTGAGTTCACCGATGCGTCGCTGCGGCTGCTGGCCCCCGGTGGGCGGTTCATCGAGATGGGCAAGACCGACGTCCGCGATCCGGACGTCATCGCCGAACGATATCGGGGCGCGCGGTATTGCGCCTTCGACCTGTTGGAGGCCGGTGCCGACCGCACCGCGGCGATGCTGACGCAGATCGTGGGGCTGCTGCGGGATGGCGCCTTGACGCCGTTGCCACTCAAGACCTTTGATGTGCGATGCGCCTCGGCCGCGTATCGGCTCGTCAGCCAGGCCCGCCACGTCGGCAAGGTCGCGCTGACCATCCCGTCCGGGCCCGGCGCGGTGCTGAGCGGGTGTGGCGGGCTGGCCGGCGGCAGCGTGGTGATCACCGGTGGCACCGGCATGGCCGGCTCGGCGCTCGCCCATCACCTCGTCGACCGTTATCGCGTCGCCCATGTGGTCCTGGCCAGCCGCGCCGGCGCTGAGGCCGCGGGGGTGGCGGAGGTGGTGGATCGCCTCCAGGAGGCCGGCGCCCGGGTGTCGGTGGTGGCGTGCGACGTCTCCGACCGCGACGCGGTCGCGGCGATGCTGGCGCAGATACCGGCGCAGTATCCGCTGCGCGGTGTGGTGCACGCGGCCGGCATCCTCGACGACGGGCTGGTCTTGTCACTGACGCCGGACCGGGTGGACGCGGTGCTGCGGGCCAAGGTCGACGGGGCCTGGCACCTGCACGAGCTGACCCGGGAGCTGGATTTGTCCGCGTTCGTGGTGTTTTCGTCGATGGCCGGCATCGTCGGCACCCCGGGCCAGGCCAATTACGCGGCGGCCAACAGTTTCCTCGACGGGCTGGTCGCGTACCGGCGATCGCACGGGCTCCCGGGCCTGTCGCTGGCCTGGGGTCTGTGGGAGCAGGCCTCGGCGATGACGGCCCACCTCGGCGAGCGCGACAAGGCCCGGATGAGCAGGCTCGGCATCGCGCCGCTGTCCACCGAGCAGGCGCTGGAGTCGTTCGACGCCGCCATGCTGGTCGACGCCCCGGTGCTGATGGCCGCCCGGGTGGATCGGGTTGCCTTGTCCGACAACGCCGCCGCGCTGCCCCCGCTGCTGAGCGAGCTGGCCGCCCGCACCACCCGGCGCGTCATCGACGACGCCGATACCACCGCCCAGATGACGGGTCTCACCGCGCGCCTGCACGGCCTCGCCCCCGACGCGCGTCAGCGGGAGCTGATCGACCTGGTCTGCGGCAACGCGGCGACGGTGCTGGGGCTGCCCAACCCCGCCGACATCAACCCCGCCCGCGCATTCCAGGACCTGGGCTTCGACTCGCTCACCGCCGTCGAACTGCGCAACCGGCTGAAAACGGCCACCGGGCTGACGCTTTCGCCCACGCTGATCTTCGACTACCCGACGCCGGCGGTGCTGGCCGGGCACCTGGACACCCAACTGGCCGGAACGGGGGCGAGTGACCGGCCGGACCTGATGGCCCGCTTCACCGACATCACCCGGGAATTGCAGGCGCTACTCAGCCAGCCCGACTGGGCTGCGGGAGACAAATCGGCGCTGCGGGCCCGCCTGCACAACCTGCTCGCCGCCCTGGGCCCCGCCGACCACCCCGCCCCCGAGGGCCTCGACGCCGACCTCAATGCCGCCACCGAAAGCGAACTCTTTGCCATCCTCGACGAAGAACTCGGCCACTGAGACCACGATGCCGGATACCACGCAGCACGTCGATTACCTGAAGCGCCTGACGGCGGATCTCAGGCGGGCCCGGCGACGCGTCTCGGAGCTGGAAGGCCGGCTGTCCGAACCGGTCGCGGTGGTGGGCATGGCGTGCCGCTACGCGGGTGGGGTCGACTCGCCGGAGACCCTGTGGGAAATGGTCAATGAGGGCCGCGACACCGTGTCGGACTTCCCGGCGGACCGCGGCTGGGATGTCGAGGGGCTTTACGACCCGGACCCGGACGCGGCCGGCAAGATGTACACCCGCCAAGGCAGCTTCCTGCGCGACGCGGCGGACTTCGACGCCGGATTCTTCGGGGTCGGGCCCAGCGAGGCCCTGGCGATGGATCCCCAGCAGCGGCTGATGCTGGAGATCTCGTGGGAAGCGTTGGAGCGGGCGGGTATTGACCCGCTGGGGCTGCGCGGCTCGGCGACCGGGGTGTTCGCCGGTGTCATCCACGCCGGCTACGGCGGCGAGGTGAAGGGCGAGCTGGAGGGCTACGGGTTGACCGGCTCCACCCTGAGCGTGGCCTCGGGCCGGGTGTCCTACGTGTTGGGCCTGGAAGGCCCCGCGGTGTCGGTGGATACGGCGTGTTCGTCGTCGTTGGTGGCCATGCATCTGGCGGCGCAGTCGCTGCGTTCCGGGGAGTGTGACCTGGCGCTGGCCGGTGGTGTGACGGTGATGGCCACGCCCGCCGCGTTCGTCGAGTTCAGCCGGCAGCGGGCACTGGCCCCGGACGGCCGGTGCAAGGTGTACGCCGGCGCCGCGGACGGGACGTCGTGGTCGGAAGGCGCGGGAGTCCTGGTGCTGGAGCGGCTGGCCGACGCGCGGCGACTGGGCCATCCGGTGGTCGCGGTGCTGCGCGGCTCCGCGGTGAACCAGGACGGCGCCTCCAACGGGTTGACCGCGCCCAACGGGCCGTCGCAGCAGCGGGTGATCCGTGCCGCACTGGCCAACGCCGGCTTGACCGCGGCGGACGTCGACGTGGTCGAAGGCCACGGCACGGGAACGGTTTTGGGCGACCCCATCGAGGCCCAGGCCCTGCTGGCGACCTACGGGCAGGACCGGCCGGCGGGCCGGCCGCTGTGGCTGGGATCGATCAAATCCAACATCGGTCACACGTCGGCCGCGGCGGGAGTGGCCGGGGTGATCAAGATGGTGCAGGCGATGCGGCATGGGGTGATGCCCAAGACGCTGCACGTGGATGTGCCGTCGCCGCACGTGGATTGGTCGGCGGGCGCGGTGTCGGTGTTGACCGAACCTCAGCCGTGGCCGGCGCGGGACGGGCAGCGCCGCGCGGGGGTGTCGTCGTTCGGGATCAGCGGGACGAATGCCCACGTGATCGTCGAGCAGCCGCCGGCGGAACCGGAACATCTTGCGCCGCAAGGCGATCGCCAGGATGCGGTGATCCCATGGGTGGTATCGGCCCGGTCGGCCGACGCGTTGACCGCCCAGGCGGAGCGGCTGCTGGCGCACCTCGAGGCCGAGCCGGAGCTGCGTGCCGTGGACGTGGGCTGGTCGCTGGCCACCACCCGGGCGGCCCTGGAACACCGCGCGGTGGTGGTGGGGAGCGATCGTGACACCCTGACGGCCGGGCTGGCCGGGGTGGCTTGCGCGGAACCGGGCCCGGGCGTGGTGGTCGCGCGCAGCCGCCCGCTCGGCAAGCGTGCGTTCGTGTTTCCCGGTCAGGGGTCGCAGCGGCTCGGGATGGGACGGGAACTGTATCAGCGCTTTCCGGTGTTCGCCGGGGCCTTCGACGAGGCCGTGGCGGCGGTGGATGCCCACGCGAGGTTGCCGCTGCGCGAGGTGATGTGGGGCACCGACCCGGAGTTGTTGGAGAGCACGGAGTTTGCCCAGCCCGCGTTGTTCGTGCTCGAGGTCGCCCTGGCGGCGCTGTGGCAGTCCTGGGGTGTGACGCCCGATGTGGTGATCGGCCATTCGGTGGGGGAGATCGCCGCGGCCTGTGTGGCCGGGGTGCTGTCGCTGGCAGACGCCGCGCGGGTGGTGGCGGCCCGCGGACGGTTGATGGCGGCGCTGCCGGCGGGCGGGGTCATGGTGGCGGTGACGGCCACCGAGGCCGAGGTCGCACCGTTGCTGAACGACAACGTGAGCGTCGCGGCGGTCAACGGCCCCGACGCGGTCGTGCTGTCGGGCGAGCGGGCCGCCGTGACGGCCGCGGCAGATCGGCTGGCCGACTGCGGGAGGCGGGTGCGGCAGCTGGCCGTCTCGCACGCCTTCCACTCGCCGCTAATGGAGCCCATGATCGACGAGTTCTCCGCGGTGCTGGCCGGGGTGTCGCCCGGTGCGCCGCGAATAGACTTGATTTCCAATGTGACCGGGCAATTGGCGGGACCCGGATACGGGTCCGCCGACTACTGGGTCGAGCACGTGCGCCGGCCGGTGCGGTTCGTCGACGGGGTGCGGTCGGCCGAATCGCTGGGTGCCGGTGCGTTTGTGGAAGTGGGGCCTGGCGCGGCGTTGACCGCCGCGGTGGAACAGTCCCTGGCGACCGAGCCGGCCGTTTCGGCGGTGTCGATGGCCAAGGACCGCCCCGAAGTCGAGTCGCTGCTGCTGGCGGCCGGGCGGCTGTTCGCGTCCGGCGCCGACGTGGACTGGGCCGCAATGTTCGACGGCCTGGACGCGCACCGGGTCGGCCTGCCGACGTATGCCTTTCAGCGGCGCAGGTTTTGGCTGCCGACCGAGTCGGTAGGCGCGCGGGACACCGCCGGCCTGGGTCTGGCCGCGGCCGGGCACGCGCTGTTGGGCGCCGTGGTCGAACGCCCCGATTCGGGCGGGGTGGTGCTCACGGGCCGGCTGTCGATGGCGGCGCAGCCGTGGCTGGCCGATCACGCGGTGACCGGCACGGTGTTGTTCCCGGGCGCCGGGTTTGTGGAGCTGATGCTGCGGGCCGGCGACGAGGTCGGCTGTCCGGTGATCGAGGAGCTGACGTTGTCGGCCCCGTTGGCGCTGCCGAGCAGCGGCGCGGTGCGCGTGCAGGTGGTGGTGGACGCCGCCGGCGAGGGCGGGTCCCGGGCGGCCGCGGTGTATTCGCAGGCCGGCCCGGAGTGGACGCTGCATGCCCAGGGTGTGTTGGGCGAAGGCTCGCCCAAGCCGGGCGCCGATCTGTCGGTGTGGCCGCCGGTCGGTGCCACCGCGGTCGATGTGGCCGGCGCCTACGACGATTTGGCCGCGCGCGGCTACGGGTATGGCCCGGCCTTCCGGGGGCTGCGGAAGGTGTGGCGGCGGGGCGAGGAGACCTTCGCCGAGGTCGAGGCCCCGCAGCACGCCGGTGTGACGGTGGGCGGCTTCGGAATTCATCCGGTGGTGCTGGACGCGGCCCTGCACGCACTGGGGGTGGCCGACGAGCGGGCCGAGACCGTTCTGCCGTTCTCCTGGCAAGGGGTGTGTCTGTACGCGGCCGGGGCGTCGCGGGTCCGGGTGCGGCTGGCGCCGGTGGGCAAGAGCGCCGTGTCGGTCGAGGTGGCCGACTCGTCGGGTTTGCCCGTGCTGTCGGTGCGCGAGCTGGTGACGCGTCCGGTCTCGGCCGCGCAGCTGTCGGCGGCCGCCGCGGCGCGCGCCGGTGGCGGCGAACTGCTGGAGGCGGTGTGGTCCCCGGTTCCGTTGTCGGACAACGGCATCGACGCGGACCCCGAGGTGTGGCAGCTGCCTGCGAACGGCCCGGGCATGGTCGGCTCGGTCTACGCCGCCACGCATGAGGCGTTGAGCGTGTTGCAGTCCCGCGGCGACGGGTCCGGGCCGTTGGTGGTGCTCACCCGCGGGGCGGTCACGCTGCCCGGTGAGGACGTGTCGGACCTGGCCGGTGCGGCGGTGTGGGGGCTGGTGCGGTCGGCGCAGGCCGAGCATCCCGGCCGGGCGGTGCTCGTCGACTCCGACGGGTCCCTCGACCTCGGGTCCGTAATCGGCTGCGGTGAACCGCAATTGATCGTGCGGGAGGGCGTCGCCTACGGTGCCCGGCTGAAGCCGGTCAAGGCGCACCCGGTGCTGCGGTTGCCCGAAGCGCCGTCGGTCTGGCGGCTGGCCGCCGGTGATGCCGGGACGCTGGAGGACCTGGCGGTGGTATCCGGGCCGCCGGCGGAACTGGCCGCCGGTCAGGTGCGGGTGGCGGTGGCCGCGGCCGGGGTGAACTTCCGCGACGTGCTGGTGGCCCTGGGCATGTATCCGGGTCTCGCGCAGTTGGGCGCCGAAGGCGCCGGACTGGTGACCGAGATCGGCCCCGGCGTCACCGATTTGGCCGTCGGTGATGCGGTCATGGGCATCCTGGGCCTGACGGGGTCGGAGGCGGCCGTCGATCGGCGGCTGGTGACCCGGGTGCCGCCGGGCTGGTCGTTCGCCGCGGCGGCGGGTGTGCCGGTGGTGTTCCTGACGGCGTATTACGGCCTGTCGGACCTCGGCGGCCTGCGGGCCGGCGAGCGGGTACTGGTGCACGCCGCCACCGGCGGGGTGGGCATGGCGGCGGTGCAGCTGGCCCGGCATTGGGGCGCCGAGGTCTTCGCGACGGCCAGCCGCGGCAAGTGGGACACCCTGCGCGTCATGGGCTTCGACGACGACCACATCGCGGATTCGCGAACCCTGGACTTCGAGGAAGAGTTCTCCTCCGCGACGGGCGGCGCCGGCATGGACGTCGTGCTCAACTCGCTGGCCGGTGACTTCACCGACGCCTCGCTGCGGTTGTTGAGTCCCGGCGGGCGCTTCATCGAGATGGGCAAGACCGACCTGCGCGACCCGGGTGCGATCGCCCAGACCTACCGCGCGTTCGACCTGATGGAGGCGGGCCCGGACCGCATCGCGGAGATGTCGGCGGAATTGATGCGATTGTTCGCGGCCGGAGCTTTGAAGCCATTGCCCGTCAAGGCCTTCGATGTGCGTTGCGCCGCGGACGCCTACCGGTTCGTCAGCCAGGCCCGCCACATCGGCAAGGTCGTGCTCACCATGCCCGACGGGCCGGCCGGGCTGGCCGGCGGCACCGCGTTGATTACCGGCGGGACCGGCATGGCCGGCTCTGCGGTGGCCCGGCATCTGGTCGAGCGCCATCGCGTGCCGCACGTCATGTTGGTCAGCCGCGGCGGTGAGCGGACGGATGGCGTGCCCGCGTTGGTCGCCGAGCTGCGCGAGGCCGGGGCCCAGGTGTCGGTGATCGCCTGCGATGTCGGCGACCGCGACGCCGTGGCGCGGTTGCTGGCGCAGGTGCCGGCTCGTTTCCCGCTGCGCGGCGTGTTCCATGCCGCCGGGGCGCTCGACGACGCGGTGATCGCGTCGCTGACGCCGGAGCGCATCGACACGGTGTTGCGGTCCAAGGTCGACGGGGCGTGGCACCTGCACGAGCTGACCCGGGAGCTGGATCTGTCGGCGTTCGTGATGTTTTCGTCGATGGCGGGGATCGTGGGCGCCCCGGGCCAGGGCAACTACGCGGCCGCCAACAGCTTCCTCGACGCCCTGGCGGCGTACCGCCACGCCCACCGCCTGCCCGGCTTGTCGATCGCCTGGGGGATGTGGGAACAGGAGTCGGCCATGACCCGCAACCTCGGCGACCGCGACAAGGCGCGGATGAGCCGCGCCGGGCTGGCCCCGCTGTCCACGCGCCAGGCGCTCGGCCTGCTCGACGCCGCGCTGCTGGCCGAGCCGCCCGTCGTCGTGGCCACCCGCCTCGATACCGCCGCGCTGGCGCACGCCGGCGCCGCGCTGCCGCCGCTGTTGAGCCAGCTGGCCACCCGGCCGGCGCGGCGGGTCCTCGACCCCACCGACATGGTGTCGCTGACGGGCCTGCGGGCGCGGCTGGAAGGCCTGGCCCCCGAGCAGCGGCGGCGCGAGCTGGTGGAGCTCGTCTGCGGCAACGCCGCCACGGTGTTGGGCCACAGCACCGCGGACGTCAACGGCGAGCAGGCCTTTCAAGACCTCGGCTTCGACTCGCTGACAGCGGTGGAGCTGCGCAACAGGCTCAAAATCGCGACCGGACTGACCCTTTCGCCCACGCTGATCTTCGATTACCCCACCCCGGCGGCCCTGGCCGAGCACCTCGACGGCCAGCTGACCACCGGGGCAAGCGGCGAGCCGCCCGACCGCATGGCCCGCGTCAACGACGTGGCCCGCGAATTGCAGGCACTGCTCGGCCAATCCGACTGGAGCCCCGGCGACAAAGCGCAGCTCGTCACCCGGCTGGAAGGCCTGCTGAACAGCCTCACCGGCCCGGCGGAAGTCCCCTACCCGGAGCACCCCGACGACCCGTTCGACGACGACATCGCCACCGCCACCGAAAGCCAGCTCTTCGCCATCCTCGACGAAGAGATGGGCCCCTAGCATGACGGACGTCGCGGTCATCGGTCTCGCGTGCCGATTCCCCGGTGCGGCAAGCCCGCGCGAATTCTGGGATCTCATCCGCGAGGGCCGCGAGGCGACGCAACTGCCCGGGGACGTCGCGGAGTTCGACGCCGACTTCTTCAACCTCTCGCCGCGCGAGGCGTCCGCGATGGACCCCCGGCAACGATTGGTGCTCGAACTGACGTGGGAAGCCTTCGAAGACGCGTTCGTAGTGCCCGAAACGGCGCGCGGGACGGCGATTTCGGTGTACTTCGGGGCGATGGCCGACGATTACGCTGTCCTCACCCTGCGCGATATCGCCGACAACCTCGACCACCACTCGTTCGCGGGCATCAGCCGCGGCATGATCGCCAACCGGGTCTCGTATGCCTTCGGGTTGCAGGGGCCCAGCATGACGGTCGACTCCGGTCAATCGTCCTCATTGGTCGCCGTGCACCTGGCCTGCGAAAGCCTGCGCGCGGGCGAGTCGGCGCTTGCGATAGCCGGCGGGGTTCACCTCAACCTGGCCACCGAAACGGCAATGCTGGAAAGAGAATTCGGCGCACTATCGACGTCGGGCCACACCTACGCGTTCGACCGGCGCGCGGACGGCTACGTCCGCGGCGAGGGCGGGGGACTGGTGCTGCTGAAGCCGCTGCCGAACGCCCTGCGGGACGGGGACCGCATTCACGCCGTCATTCGGGGCAGCGCGGTGGCTAACTCCGGGCACAGCGCCGCGGGCCAGACGGTGCCCTCGGTTTCCGGTGAGGCCGACGTGATCCGGCGGGCGCTTGCCGCCGCCGGCCTGGGCAGCGCCGACATCGACTACGTCGAGGCCCACGGCACCGGCACGAAGGTCGGCGACGCGGTCGAGGCCCGGGCGCTGGGTGAGGTGTTCGGTGCGCGCGAGCATCCGGTGCAGGTGGGGTCGGTCAAGACCAACATCGGCCACTCCGGGGGCGCCGCGGGAATTGCGGGCCTGCTCAAGACCGTGCTGGCCGTGCGGCATTCGGTGCTTCCGCCGAGCCTCAACTACGCCGACGCGAATCCCGACCTCGAACACCTGCGGGTCAACGTCGACGCGCTGCGCTGGCCGGCGGCGGGCCGTCCGCGCCGTGCCGGGGTGTCGTCGTTCGGCATGGGCGGCACGAACGCGCACATCATCGTGGAACAGGCTCCCGCGCAACCGGATCCGCCCGCTGATGCGTGTGACGGGTCAGTTGCGTGGGTGCTGTCGGCCCGCTCGGAGCAGGCCCTGGCCAACCAGGCGCGCCGGCTGGCGGAGCGGGTGGCCCACTCGGGGGTGACCGCGGCGGACGTGGGCTGGTCGTTGGCGACGACGCGCTCGGTGTTCGAGCATCGGGCGGTGCTGGTGGGCCACGATCGCGACGCACTGACGCGTGGCCTGGCCGGGCTGGCGGCCGGGGAGCCGGCCCCCGGTGTGGTGGTGGGCCGGGCCGGACCGGCGGGCCAGACGGCCTTCGTGTTCCCCGGCCAAGGCTCGCAATGGCCGGGAATGGGCCGCCAACTCCATCAACGGTTTCCGGCCTTCGCCCAGGCTTTCGACGAGGCCGCGGCGGCGATGGACGCCCACCTGCGGTCGCCGGTGCGCGAGGTGATGTGGGGCACCGACGCCGAGCTGTTGCAGGGCACGGAGTTCGCGCAGCCGGCGTTGTTCGTCCTCGAGATCGCCCTCGCCGCGTTGTGGCGGTCCTGGGGCGTGACACCCGATGTGGTGCTGGGTCATTCGGTGGGGGAGATCGTCGCGGCGTGGGTGGCGGACGTGTTGTCGCTGGACGACGCGGCGCGCATCGTGGCGGTCCGCGGAGAATTGATGGCGGCGCTGCCGGCCGGCGGGGCGATGGTGGCGGTGAGCGCCGCCGAGGCCGAGGTTGCGCCGCTGCTGAACGACGGCGTGAATATCGCGGCGGTCAACGGACCCAATTCGGTGGTCCTGTCCGGTGAGCGGGCCGCGGTGGGCGTCGTGGCCGACCGGCTGGCGGGCACCGGTCGGCGGACGCACCGGTTGGCGGTCTCGCACGCGTTTCATTCGGCGTTGATGGAGCCGATGCTCGACGAGTTCGCCCATCGGGTGGCCGACATCCAGCCGCGACAGCCGCGAATCTGCTTGGTTTCCAACGTCTCCGGGGAGCCGGCCGAACCCGGATACGGGTCGGCGCGGTACTGGGTCGAGCACGTGCGCCGGCCGGTGCGTTTCCTCGACGGCGTGCGCGCCGCCGAGGCCCTGGGAGCGACGGCGTTCGTAGAGGTCGGCCCGGGCGGCGGGTTGAGCGCGGCGGTCGACCAATCGCTGACCACCGAGCGGCCGCTCTCGGTGGTCACCGTGCCCAAGGACGCCCCGGAGATCGAGTCGCTGCTCAGCGCGGCCGGCCGGCTCTTCACAGCCGGAGTGGGCGTGAGCTGGCCGGCCGTGTTCGCCGGTTCGCACGGGCGCCGGGTTGACCTGCCGACGTATGGCTTTGCCCGGCAACGATTCTGGCTGGGTGACGAGCATAATACGTTGCCCGCCAAGGCAACCCGGTCGCAGGGCCTGGCCGAACAATTGCACGCCCTGGGCCCCGCGGAGCAGCAGAGCCGGCTTGCCGAGCTGGTCTGCGAGCACACGGCCGCCGTGTCGGGGCATCCGGATGGCCGTGCCATCGACCGCGATCGCGCCTTCGCCGACCTCGGTTTCGACTCGCTGACCGGCGTGGAACTGCGCAACCGGCTGACGACGGCCACCGGGCTGGCGCTGTCGCGGACCCTGATCTTCGACTATCCCACCCCCGCGGCGCTGGCCGATCATCTGCGGCGGCAGTTGTTCCGTGGCGATGACGACCAATCGGACGAGGAAAAGGTGTGGTCAGCGCTGCGCGGCATCCCGCTCGCCGAGCTTCGGAGGACCGGATTGCTCGACAAACTTCTGCTGCTCGCCGGGGAACCGGAAAGCGTTGTCGCCGAACCGGTCATCGACATGATCGACTCGTTGAGCCCCGACGCTCTGATCGCGATGGCGCTGAACTCCGGCGACGACGAGGACGCCGAATGACGGAATCCACAAGCAATACAACACATGTCGAATACGTCAAATTTTTGCCGGGCTACTCAGAACGGCTTAGACTTCGGGAATTGATGAAAGTCCCTTATGGGCTGGGACGCAAGCAAGAGGGTTGGGCATGAGCGTCATCGCGGGCGTATTCGGAGCGTTGCCGCCGCATCGTTACAGCCAGGCCGAGATCACCGACCAAATCGTCGAATTGCCCGCATTGAAGGAGCACGAAGAGGTCGTTCGGCGGTTGCACGCCGCGGCCAAGGTCAACAGCCGCCACTTGGTCCTGCCGCTGGAGCGATACCCGTCGCTGACCGATTTCGGCGAAGCCAACGAGGTCTTCATCGAACACGCCGTCGAACTCGGCTGCGAAGCGTTGCTGGGCGCACTGGACGAGGCGGGTCTGCAGCCGCAGGACATCGACATGATCGCCACCACCACGGTCACCGGCGTTGCCGTGCCGTCGCTCGACGCGCGGATCGCCGGACGGCTCGGGCTGCGCCCGGATGTGCGCCGGATGCCGCTGTTCGGCCTGGGCTGCGCGGCCGGGGCGGCGGGGGTGGGCCAACTGCACGACTACCTGCGCGGCGCCCCGGACGGGGTCGCGGTCCTGGTGTCGGTCGAGCTGTGCTCGCTCACCTTCCCCGCGGTCAAGCCGACCGTCTCGGGTCTGGTGGGAACCGCCATGTTCGGCGATGGGGCCGCCGCCGTGGTCGCCGTCGGCGACCGTCGTGCCGACCGGCTGAGCCCCGGCGGCCCCGACATCGTCGACTCCCGCAGTCGCCTCTACCCCGAATCGCTGCACATCATGGCCTGGAACGTCAGCTCGACCGGGCTGCACCTGGTGATGTCACCCGAGCTGACGAATCTCATCGACCGCCACCTGGCCGGCGACGTGAGCCGGTTCCTGGGTGAGCACGGGCTGACGAACGACGACATCGGCGCCTGGGTGGCGCACCCCGGCGGTCCCAAGGTCATCACCGCGATCGGCAACAGCCTCGGGTTGGCGCCGGACGCTCTCGAGTTGACGTGGCGCTCGCTGGGCGAGATCGCGAACCTGTCGTCGGCCTCGGTGCTGCACATCCTGCGTGACACCATCGCCAAGCCGCCGCCTGGCGGCAGCCCCGGGCTGATGCTCGCGATGGGCCCGGGATTCAGCTCCGAGCTCGTGCTCCTGCGCTGGCGCTGAGCAGACGCCTCACTCCAGCGCCTCGGACAGATTCAGCCAGCGGCTCTCCGTCGCGGCCACCTCGTCTTCCAGCGCGCGCAATTCCTGGGTGAGCCGCGCGATGCCGACGTGGTCCGACTGGTCGTGCTCGGCCAGCTCGTGGTGTTTGTCCGCGATCCGGTCGGCCAGCCGGGCGAGCTGGCGGTCGACGCCGGCCAGCTCCTTCTCCGCCGCCCGCCGCTCGGCTCCCGACATCCCTGCCGGCTCAACCGGAGCGACGGCGGCAGGCGGCGCGGCCGCGGCGACTTCCCGCCGTGCCAGCCCCAGGTACTCGTCGATGCCGCCGGGCAGGTGCCGCAACCGGCCGTCGAGAATGGCGTACTGCTGGTCGGTGATCCGCTCGAGCAGGTAGCGGTCGTGGGAGACGACGATCAAAGTGCCCGGCCAGGAGTCGAGCAGGTCTTCCATGGCGGTGAGCATGTCGGTGTCGACGTCGTTGGTCGGCTCGTCGAGGAGCAACACGTTGGGTTCGGACAGCAGCGTGAGCATCAGCTGCAGCCGCCGTCGCTGGCCGCCCGAGAGTTCCCCGATCCGAGCGGAGAGCTGGCCCTTGCCGAAGCCGAGCCGCTCCAGCAGCTGGGCGGGCGTCACCTCGCGGCCCTCGACCTCGTACCCGCCGGGCAGCCGGCCCAGCACGTCGGCGATGCGGTCGTCGGCGAGCCCGGCCAGGGTGTCACCCTGCTGGTCGAGCACGGCCAGCTGGACGGTCTTGCCGCGCTTGACGCGCCCGGTGTCCGGCTTGATGCTCCCGGCGATCAGTCCGAGCAGCGTCGATTTCCCGGCGCCGTTGGCGCCGACGATGCCGGTGCGTTCGCCCGGGGCGATCCGCCACTCGACGTCGCGCAGCACCGGGTGTCCGCCAAACGCCACCGACACGTCAAGCAGATCGATGACGTCCTTGCCGAGCCGGGCGGTCGCCAGCTTGGCCAGCTCGACGTTGTTCCGCAGCGGCGGCACGTCGGCGATCAGCTGGTTGGCGGCCTCGATGCGGAACTTGGGTTTCGAGGTGCGGGCCGGCGCGCCGCGTCGCAGCCAGGCCAGCTCCTTGCGCATCAGGTTCTGCCGCTTGGCTTCGGTGGCGGCGGCCATCCGGTCACGCTCGACGCGCTGCAGCACGTAGGCCGCGTAACCGCCCTCGAACGGCTCCACGATCCCGTCGTGCACCTCCCACGTCGTGGTGGCGACCTCGTCCAGGAACCAGCGATCGTGCGTAACCAGCAGCAGCCCGCCGGTATTGCGCGCCCAGCGCTGCCGTAGATGTTCCGCGAGCCAGGCGATGCCCTCGATGTCCAGGTGGTTGGTGGGCTCGTCGAGCGCGATGACGTCCCACTCGTCCACCAGCAACCTGGCCAGCTGGACGCGCCTGCGCTGGCCGCCGCTCAGCGTCGATACCGCGGCGTCCCAGCCGATGTCGGAGACCAGCCCGCCGACCACGTCGCGCACCCGCGCGTCGCCGGCCCATTGGTGTTCGGCCGCATCGCCCACCAGCGTCCAGCCCACGGTGTGGTCCGGTTCCAGGGTGTCCGCCTGGCTCAGCGCGCCCACCCGCAAGCCGCTGCGGCGGGTGACGCGGCCGGAATCGGGCTGCAACTGGCCGGTGAGCAACCGCAGCAGGCTGGATTTGCCGTCCCCGTTGCGTCCGACGATGCCGATGCGTGCGCCGTCGTTCACGCCCAGCGTGACCGCTCCGAATACCAACTGGGTCGGGTATTCGAGGTGGATGGCCTCGGCTCCCAATAGGTGTGCCACCGGCCCGACCCTACTGCGGCTATTCGAGGGTCAGCAGCGCCCGGTCGACTTCGCTCTGGGTCTCCGCCGACGCCTTGCTGGCCACCGCGTCCAGGAAGCGGCTGGCGAGATCGCGCAGTTTCAGGTTGGTTTCCTGGGATCGCCAGACCAAGATGTCGAACGCCCGCTCCGCGGAGATGCCATAGGCGGCCATGAGGACGCCCTTCGCCTGCTCGATTCGGGCGCGGGCATCGGCGACCGCCGACAGCACGTTGTTGATATCGGTCTGCAGCGAGTCGGTGACGTCGACATAGAAGCCGGACGTCCCGATCGGGGTGCCGTGGTCGTCGAGCATCCGGTCGCCCGCGACGACGACACAGTGGGTGCGCCCGCCGGTGTCGATGATGCGGTGGCGACTGCTGAACGGCTTGCCCTGCATCACGCGCTCCAAGACGGCGGCGACACGCTCGCGGTCGTCAGGGTGCTTGTGCTTGAGCAGCAGTTCCGTGGTCGGCTGCACCCGTCCCGGCTTGTACCCGTGCATCCGTGCGACGGCGTCCGACCACTCCCAGCGGTGCCCGTCCAGGAAAAACCGGAACCGGCCGACGCGCTGCGGCTCGCCGAGCCCTAGGACCAGGTCGACCGCGTTGAGGTCTTCTTCCTCGACGACGTCGGACATGAGCTCCTCCGACGCCGGAGCCGCCGACCCGCCATCGGCCGCCCGCCCGTCGCGGCGCCGGACGGTTTCGTCTTCAAAGTTCACGGTCATCGCGCATTGCCCTTCAGATCCGTAACTATGTCCTCCGCATATCAATGCCCACTTTCGGGCGGGTCCATTCATGGATCAGGCTTTTCGATAGGGCTCGGCGTCGGCGCGTTTGAACTCCAGGCCCAGCCCGGGCCGTTCCCGGTCCGGCCGCAACGCCCCACCGTCGGGCGCCAGGGCGCCGTCGAACAGCATGTGTTCGATGCGGTGGTGATCGTGGAAGTACTCCAGGTGCCGCAGATTCGGGATCGCGCTGGCCACGTGGGCGTGCAGGTTGGGGGCGCAGTGGCCGGACACGTCGACATTGCAGGCGGCGGCCACGGCGGCGGCGCGCAGCCAGTCGGTGATGCCGCCGCAGCGGGTGACGTCGATTTGCAGGCAGTCGACCGCATCCGCGGCGAGCATCCGGTTGAAGTAGGCCAGGTCGTAGCCGTACTCGCCGGCGGTGACGTCCGGGGTGACCTGATCGCGCACCTCCCGCAGCCCGGCCAGGTCGTCGGAGGAGACGGGTTCCTCGAACCATGTGACATCGTGGTCGGCCATCGCGTGGGCCACCCGAATGGCCTGCTTGCGGCGATAGGCGCCGTTGGCGTCCACGTAAAGCTCGACGTCGGGGCCGATCACCTTGCGCGACAGTGCGATTCGGTCAAGATCACGGCGCTCCTCGGACCCCCATGACTCGCCGATCTTGATCTTGACGCGCGGGATCTTCCACTCGTCCACCCAGCGTTCGAGTTGGGCGCGGGTGGCGCGCTCGTCATAGGTGGTGAAGCCGCCGCTGCCGTAGATCGGCACCCGGTCGTGCGCCATGCCGAGCAGTCGGCATACCGGTAGGCCCAGGAGTTTGCCCTTGAGGTCCCACAGCGCGGTGTCGACCGCCGAGATCGCGCACGACACCAAGCCCGGCCGTCCGTTGTTGCGCATCGCCCGGACCATCGCCTGCCAACGCCCGGTGATGTCGAGGGCGCTGTGTCCGGTGAGAGTGCCGGCGAGCGGCCCGTTGATCAGCGTGCCGCACGCGCCGGCGGCGTAGGTGTAGCCGATCCCGCGGTGCCCGCCCGCCGCAGCCTCGGTCAGCACCAGGGTGGTCGACGACCAGGGCAGAGTGCCGTCGGCTTCCGGTGCGTCGGTGGGGATTTCGTAGACCTGCGCGGTGACCTCGTCGATGCGTGCGTCGAGGCTCATCGCGGCCACCGGCGCGCGGCGAGCCACGCGCCCAGTCCGGCCACGCCTAGCGCGCTCGTACCGCTGACGACAGGGTGCTGCGACGCCCACACCTGCGGGCTCAGCTCGTGGGACTTGTCGTCGAACCCGCCGTGGGCGCCGTGGTCACTGCCGGGTTCCTCGTCCAGCGGGTGCCAAAGGTTGTGCGGGCGCCCCGGGCTGACGTGCTGCTTGGTCTGCTGCGAGTCATAACCGGTGCGGCCCAGGTAGCGGTCCAGCAGCGGTGCGACGAACTTCTGCGCCAGCAGCGTGACCATGGTGCTGTCGCCGACCCAATATTGTTTGCGCTCCGGATGATCGGCGGCATACACGACGCCGCGGGCGGCAACCTCCGGCTGGTAGATCGGCGGCACGGGTTGGGGATGGCGCGGCAGGCGGGACAGCACCCAGGAGAACTGGGGGGTGTTGACCGCGGGCATCTGGGCCACCGTGATCCGCACCTTGGAGTGCTCGTGCAACAGTTCGCAGCGCACCGATTCAGTGAAACCGTTGATGGCATGCTTGGCGCCGCAGTAGGCCGATTGCAGCGGGATGGATCGCTGGCTGAGCGCGGAGCCGACCTGCACGATGGTGCCGCGGTCGCGCGGCCGCATCTTCGCCAGCGCCGCCATGGTGCCGTGCACGTATCCGAGGTAGGACACCTCGGTCACGCGTTTGAATTCCTCGGCGCTGATCTCGCTGAACGGCGCGAACACGGAGGTGAACGCGACGTTCACCCAGACGTCGATCGGGCCGAAGGTCGCCTCGGTCTCGTCGGCGGCGGCGACGACGGCCGCGTGGTCGGCGACGTCGGTGGGCAGGGTCAGCGCCTTGCCGCCGCCGGATTCGACGTCGCGGGCCGCGCCGTCCAGCCCGGCGGACCCGCGGGCGAGCAGGGCGACGTTCGCCCCGCGCTGCCCGAACAGTTGGGCGGTGGCCCGGCCGATGCCGGCGCTGGCTCCGGTGACTACGATTGTTTTTGTGGTCGGTGTCATCGCCGAAATCTCCTTCTGCGTTGAATCAGTCATGGTGGACGGCGTCGTCGGCGAGGGTGGCCGTGCATTCCAGCATCAGCGCGTGCGCGAACGCCTGGGGGAGGTTGCCGCGGAGCTGGCGCTGCCGGACGTCGTATTCCTCGCAGAACAGCCCGGGGGGCCCGCAGGCGGCGCGGTTGCGTTCGAACCAGCGCATCGCGCAATGGGTATGTCCCAGTTGATGTTCGGCGAGCGCCATCATGAATCCGCAGAGCAGGAAGGCGCCCTCGGCGTCGCCGAGGTCGCGCTCGTCGTGCCGGAACCGGTACACGAACCCGTCGTGGCTGAGCTGCTTGCGGACGGCGTCCAGCGTGGCCCGGGTGCGCGGGTCGTCGGCGGGCACGGCGCCGCGCACGGGTGGCAGCAGCAGCGACGCGTCAACCCCGGGCAGCCGCGGGCTGCGTTGCCAGTAGCCGCCGTGCGGGTGCAGGCTGCTGGCCGCGGTGTCGGCCAGGATCGCGTCGGCCAGCGAGGCGCAGGCTGCCACCTCGTGGCCACCACCGGAAACCTTCGCGATGGCGCGTAGCCCGGCCACGCACGCCAGGCGGGACTGCGTCCAGTGCTCGTCATCGATCTCCCAGATGCCGGCATCCGCGTCGCGCCAGCGCTTTTCGATCGCGCCGATGGCGGTCTGCGCGGCGCGCCAGCCCTCGGCGTCGAGCCGGTCGGCGTTGCCCGCCCAGGCCAGCAGCTGCAGCGCCTCGCCGAAGACGTCGAGCTGAAATTGCTGGTTGACCCAGTTGCCCACCTTGTCGGTGCCGCCGGGGTACCCGGGCAGGTCGAGCGTCTCCTCGTCGGGCACGCTGTCGCCCGTGACGGTGTAGGCCGGCTTGAGGTCGGGGCCGTGTTCGAGCAACCGGGCCCCGACGAATTCGACCGCGCGGTCGAGCAACTCGGTCGCCCCGACGGTCGCCGCGGCGATGCCTGCGTAGACCTGATCCCGGATCCACGCGTAGCGGTAGTCGTAGTTCTGGTTGGTGTGCGCGCGTTCGGGCAGGCTCATCGTGGCGGCGGCCACCATGCCGCCGCCGCTACTGGTCAGCCCGCGCAGCACCGCGTAGGAGTGACGCCCGTCGCGGGGCGCGATGGTGCAGTTCAGCTCGGGAATGCTGCGACGCCAGGCGGCTTCCGTTGCGTCCCAGGCGATGTCGGCGTCGGGTGGTTGGTCGGGCAGGGTGCGCTCGGAGAGCTCCAGCACGAAATCGTGCTGATCGCCCTCGTCGACGGTGATCTCACACGTGAGCAGCTCGCCGCGGCCGCGCGCCGCCGTCACCGATCGCACGTCGCAGCCGCCCAGCCAGCGCCACCGCAACCGCCCCGACTTCCCGCTCCATGCCCCGCCGTCGACGCGCATGTCGCCGGGACCGTGCCGGCCGAACTCGGCGCTCGGCTGCAGCACCACTCGCACCCGCGCGGTCCCGCGGCAGCCGATGAGTCGGCGCAGCAGCACCACCCGGTCGGGATCGCCCGGGAACGCCAGCGCCTCACGGCATTCCACGATGCCGTCGCGGGTGATCCAGCGATTGCGCCAGATCATGCTGCCCGGCTCGTAATAGCCGCCCCACACATGCCGCACGTCGGTCGGCGTGATCGCGTAGACGCCGCCACCACCGATGAGATTCGAGAACACGCCGTCGGAATCCCAGCGCGGCGCACACATCCACGCGACGTCGCCCTGCGGCCCGATCAGGGCGCCCCGCTCGCCGTCCGCGAGCAGGGCGTACTCGCGCAACACCCGCGGCGAGAAGGCCGCCTCGATGTCGATCGCGCGGTCAGCCACGGACCCCCGCCTCCGATGGCCGCCTCGCCGGGGCGGTGCTGTCGATCTTTCCGGTCGCCATCCGTTCGGCGAGCCGCGAGGCCAGCGCCATGATCGTCAATGCCGGGTTCGCCGAGCCCTGCGTCGGACACACCGAGCCGTCGGCCAGAAACAGGTTCGGCACGCCCCACACCCGGTGATCGGAGTCGACCACCGAGTTGTCCGGGCGGGTGCCCATCCGGGCGCCGCCGATCAGGTGGGCGAACCGCTCGATGGTGAGCACGTCCTGGGCGTCGGCGGCGTGCAGGATGTCGCCGATCACTTTGGTGGAGTAGGCCATGTTGGCCTTGTCGTTGTCGCACAGCGTGTAATCGAACCGGGCCACCGGGATGCCGTAGGGGTCCCTCTCCTCGGCGAGGGTGACCCGGTTCTCGGGCAGCGGCAACAGCTCGTTGAGCACGCCGACGGTCGCCCAGTGGTTGTAGTCGCGCATGTATTCGCGCAACGCCCGGCCCCAATGCCCGTCGGCCAGAACGTGTTCGGCCCAGCCGATCGGCAGCGGCGAAACGGTCTGGATGGAGAAGCCGCGGGCGAACCCGCGCGAGGAGTCGGTTTCGTAGAACTGCTCCGAGGACACCTCCGGGGGAGGGGCCTTGTACATCCGCACCTCGTCCGACCACCGGCCCGCGGACTGCGTGGCGCCCTGCACCATCACGTAGCGACCGACCTGGTCGTCGTCGTTGCCCAGCCCGTTCGGGAAGCGTTCGCTCACCGAGTTCAGCAGCAGGCGCGGCGTTTCGATGGAATACCCGGCGATCGCGACGACCTTGGCCCGCTGCAACCGCTCGGTGCCGCCGGCCTCGTCGTAGTAGACCACCCCGCGCGCGGAGCCCGCCTCGTCGAGCTCGACGCGGGCGGCCATGCAGTTGGCGCGGATCTCCACGGCGTGGGCCAAGGCATCGGGCAGGTGCGTGACGTACGGGCTGGCCTTGGCGTTGACCTTGCAGCCCTGCAGGCAATAGCCGCGGTAGATGCAGTGCGGGCGGTTACCGAAGGTGCCGTTGACGATGCCGACGGGGCCGACCCGCATCTCGATGCCGAGCTGCATCGCCCCCCGCCACAGTTTGGCCGCGGCACCCGAAATCGGGTGCGGGGAAAAGGAGTACCGATGCGGGTAGCCCCAGGGCCAGTTCTGCCCGGCCACCGGCAACTCGAGCTCGATCCGCTCGTAGTGGGGGCGGACGTCTTCGTAGCGGATCGGCCAGTCCGCCCCGACCCCGTCGAGGGTGTAGGTGTGGAAGTCGCTGGGATGAAACCGCGGCGTGTAGCCGGCGTAGTGCACCATCGAGCCGCCGACCCCCCGCCCGGAGTTGTTCTTGCCCAGCTCGATCGGGTCGTCGCCGCCGATGATGCGCTTCTGCGTCCAGTACAGGGAGTGCGAACCCGCCTCGTCGGAGACCCAATCCTCGTCGGGGTGCCAGAACGGGCCCGCCTCGAGGATCACCACCCGCCAGCCGGCCCGTGCCAGCCGTTGCGCGAGCACGGATCCGCCGGCGCCGGCGCCGACGACCACCAGGTCGACCTCGTCGTCGTCGCCGTAGCGCTGCATGGTCTTTTCGCCGGGCAGGTCGCGCGAATGCACGTCGAGCAGGAAACGGGATTCGTTGTCCTTCGGCCCGATAGCTCCCCTGAGGAGGCCGCGGAGTCGGTCGCCCATCACAACTCTCCCCGTTGGACTACGCGGACCGGGTCCTCGTCGGTGGCGCCGGGGGTCTCGAACGGTTCGCGCGCGGCGGCGGGACCGGTGGCACCGCCCAGGCGCATGAACCCGCGCGGGTAGGCCGGTCCGCCGAACCCGATCTCGTTCCACGCCCACGGGTGGGAGTAGAACCCGGACAACGTCATTCGCATGCACACCGACCACGCGCGTTTGACGTTGAGGCGCTCCCAGGTCCCGCCGTCCAAGGCTCCCTGCGAGAACTGGTCGATGATCGCCTCCCGGGTGTCGGGTTCGGCGTCGGCGAACGATGCGCTCCCGTACCGGGCGGACGCCGTCTCGTCGAGCGCGAGCAGCACCAGCCGCCACGTGTCGCGGTCGTCGGGCATGTCGGCGTACTGGTAGCCGTCGAGCCGGCCGTCGGCGAGCTTGGAATCGACCGACTCGGGCACCGGCACTCGCGGCTCGCGGTCCTGAGCCAGCACCGTGTCGCAGAACGCGCGCAGGCACGGTTCCTCCTCCGCGGTGAAGAACCGCAGCGGGCCGGGCGGTTCCAGCCGGGCCAGCACCACCTTCTTGGTGGCTTCGTCCCACGTGTCGGTCGTTTCCAGCACGTCGTAATCCGGGTAGCGGCCGATCATTTGGGGCGTGACACCACGGCGTTGCTTGGGCAGCCAGGACGGGTGCGGCGGTTTGCGATCCGCGCGCAGGTTGGGCAGGTGGTCGGGGCGCGAGGTGTCGGCCATCGCGCTCAGCCCCGGAACCGCTCGCGGCGCAGGATCGAGGCCAGCAGGCCCATCCCCCCGACCATGCACATCAACCCGGGCGCCGCGATCGGCGGACCCATGGGCACGTTGTAGGACGCGTTCTTCCATCCGCCCGGCTTGCGTGCGACGCCGCGGGCATGCAGGTATTCGCCCATCAGGCCGTTGGCGGTGTAGATGCCCGCGGTGATCGGCAGCCAGAGTTTGGCCCAGCGCCGCGAGAACACCCCGCCGATACCGGCGACCACCACCGGCGGTGTCACCACGATCGGGCTCCACATCCACTTGTTACCGAAGCTGGCCTTGTAGTGCTCGAAATAGATTTCCGCCGTCGTGACGAGGGCCGCGATGGCCGTCAGCCCGGACAGCGAGCGCTCGAAGCGACCGTGCGCGACGTCGTACAGCGCCCGCTCGGCGAGCTGTTGGGCCTCGCCCGTGCGCCGTCCTGTGTTGCCTAACAACAACATTTGGTTTCCCTTCCTAGCTCGTTGATTCGCCCGCGTTACTGGCTCGGTTCCGCGCACTGATCGACGCGGACATACCAGAGCTATTGCGAGGCAAGCACTGTCGGAATTTCGGCCATGGGACCCGCGCGCAGAAGAAGTCTGCGGCCGTCTTGCCCATGCGTCACCTCACTTCTGAAACGAAACACGCTCAGGTAGCCACCGCGCGATGAAGGCTCGCGATGACTGCCCAGAGAACTGGTAAGCGCCCAGCTGTGTGTTTCAACCGAGGTGGTCTCGACGGCGCGTCGTGACCGAAGCGCATTCGGTGCGTACCCGGTTTGGGTCGGCGCAAACCGTCCAGGTGGACGGCTGATCAGCGGCGCCTCGCGGCCGTCGCGGGCTTGTCGGACCCTCGGCCTAGTATCGAATGTATGTTCGAGTACGCGTTGGCGTCGCGGTCTACCCCGGAGTCTTGGGTGTTGTTGGATCGGGTGCGCG